>NZ_JYDG01000041.1:0-120005 GCF_003263545.1 Rahnella sp. AN3-3W3 | reverse complement strand
GCCAGTTTGGGTGGCAACCCAAGGTCTTGTCGGTGTGGGCCGACGCCCACGACCTTGACCTTGACCTGAAGGCCAGCTTGGTCGGCAACCCAAGGTGTTGACCTTAAACCGTCAGTGCATCGGAATGCACACTCTTAGCAGTGAATTGATTCTCCGGCTCACTTAACCCCAGATTCCCCCGCAGGGTCTGCGCCTCATAGTCCGTCCGGTATAACCCGCGTGCCTGCAAAATTGGGATCACGCTGTCGATGAAATCATCGAACGCCGTCGGGGTACCGCCACGAACGATAAAACCGTCGGTTGCGCCTGAGGTGAACCAGTGTTCCAGACCGTCGGCGACGTCTTCGGCAGTGCCAGAGAAGGTCGGACGCGGTGTGGCGGCTTCCAGCGCGGCCTGTCGTAGTGTCAGCCCGTGTTCATGAGCGTTGCGTTTGATTTCATCTGTCGTGCTGCGGAAACTGTTTTGCCCTAAATCGCCGATGTCCGGGAAGGGAGCATCCGGATCGTATTGCGCAAAATCGTGATGCTCAAAGTAGCGCCCGAGGTAATCCAGCGCGCTTTCCAGCGTCACCAGTTGCGCGGTTTCCTGGTACTTGCGTTCAGCATCGGCAGGCGAGTCGCCGATAATCACGCTGATACCCTGGAATACGCGGATGTCCTCAGCGTCACGGCCGTGTTCTGCTAACTGGCGCTGGACGTCGAGGCGGAATTCACGTGCCAGTTCCGGGGTTTCCTGACGGGTGTAAATAGCGTCGGCAGCTTCGGCGGCAAAGGCTTTGCCCTGTTCTGATGCTCCGGCCTGAAAGACAACCGGACGGCCTTGTGGCGAGCGTCCGACGTTCAGCGGTCCCTGCACCGAGAAGTATTTACCGTGGTGATTGAGCGTGTGCAGTTTCTGTGGCGCAAAGAACTGGCCGGTGCTTTTGTTGCGCACAAACGCGTCTTCTTCCCACGAGTCCCACAGGCCTTTCACCACGCTGACGTATTCGCTGGCAATGCGGTAACGCTCGTCATGTTCCGGATGTTTATCGCGGGAGAAGTTTTTCGCCGAACCTTCCAGCGGCGAGGTCACTACGTTCCAGCCCGCACGGCCACCGCTCAGATGATCGAGGCTGGCGAACTGGCGTGCGACGGTAAACGGTTCGCTGTAAGAGGTCGATAATGTCGCCACCAGACCGATTTTTTGAGTCACCAGCGACAGCGCTGAAAGCAGGGTAATCGGCTCAAAACGGTTGAGAAAATGCGGAATAGATTTCTCGGTAATATAAAGTCCGTCAGCGACAAATAAGAAATCAAACTTAGCCTGTTCGGCTCGTTGCGCTAATTGCTGGCAGAACTGAATATTAATACTGGCATCGGCGACGGCATCCGGATGACGCCATGCAGACATATTTCCGGACGCACCCTGAATAATGGCACCCAGACGTAACTGTTTTTTCTGACTCATTGATTCATCCTTAAGATTATATTATTCAGCCGCCGTTAAGCCAGCGTGCGTAATTCAGCGACAGAGCGAACCAGCAACGCCTGCTCCTGGGCATCGAATGCCTGCTGATTGAGGATTTTGCGCAGATACACCAGTTCGACGCCCAGCGGATTGGTCGCCCGATGAAACGGCTCGTAACCGCGTCGCTGATACAATGCGGTCAGCCACGGATGTTTTACCGCCGTCGCCAGATACACGGCCGGTGATTTCAGCGTGTCGCGTAAGAATGTTTCTTCGACGTAACGGATTATTTCATTGCCAAAACCCTGACCCTTGGCGTGTTCCGCCACCGCAAACCAGTGGACAAATGGCCACGGCGCAAGATGATTTTTCGCAGGCGTCCACAGAAAACGCGTGGTCAGCGTCGCCGTCAGTACGCCGTCTTTTTCCAGCACATAGGTGGTTTCATTGCGGATAACATCCCGCACATCCTCAACGCTGGCGCGGGTGATGGTGAAATGAATGCCATGTTCCAGCAGCGGCGCGTAAGCTTTTTGCAAAAGGCTGTGCAGCGCAGCCGCTTCTGATTCCTGAGCAAGGCGGATCACGTGGCTCATAGTGTGTCCTTAAGCCAGCGCAACGCTGGACGTGGCTAACAGTTCGAGGGACCGCAGGCGCGCATGAGGCTGAGAAACCGGCGTATCAATGATAAATTCTTCCACACCGTACCTTGCCTGCAATGTTTCCAGTTGCTGATGAACATCCTCACCGGTGCCGTACAACACTTCGGACTGACGTTCTTCAATACGATGAGATTTTGCTTTTGACTGACGCAGATACGCCTCAACTTGTTCATGGCTGCCGACGTTGACGCTTTGCCCGTCGCTGGCGATAACGCGATACCGCTGCGTTTTATCCACCAGCCGTGCAGCCTGTTCGGTGGTATCAGCGACAATTACCGGCACAGCCAGAAGCGCCCGCTTGCCGTGACTGTCGTGCGAATAAGCGGAAAGGGCGCTGGAAATATCGCGCTCGTCGGCATTCAGGTGCGCAGCAAAGACGAAATTCCAGCCGAGACTGGCGGCCAGACGGGCGCTTTGTTCGCTGGCACCTAATAAGAAACGTGAGGCGGACTGCGGCGGCTGTGGGGTAGCAGAAAGCGCATCGGCGTCTTTGCCTCTGACGGGCACTGAAAGCCAGTCGTCGAGCTGACGCAATTGTTCCGCGAAATCGCCCTTACGTGCCGGATCCACCGCGTGTTGCAGGGCATGGGTCGAAAGCGGTAATCCGCCCGGCGCTTTGCCAATGCCGATATCTACACGGCCGGGGGCAAGTGATGCCAGCTGATTAAAATTTTCCGCCACTTTATACGGACTGTAATGTTGCAGCATGACCCCACCGGAACCTACCCGCAGGTGCTGCGTATGCGCGAGGATCCAGGCGATCACGATTTCCGGCGAAGAGATCGCGAGTTTGTCAGTATTATGATGCTCCGCGAGCCATAACCGGTGATAGCCCCAGCGCTCTGCATTTTTGGCGAGTTCCAGCGTCCTGCGTAATGCCCCTGCGGCATCTTCATGCTCATCCAGCGGACTTTTTTCAAGCAAACTTAAACGGTATCCCATCGTTTTTCCCTTTATTCGCAACACGTCGTTAACAGGGATTATTAAAGTCAGGGACAAAAGATGTAAAACAACAATAGTTGCTATGGAGTTGCGGGAGATGGAATAGGAGGTGAGGTTGGCGGGCGAGATATGCGCGAATCTTAGCCGGAGACGATTAACTGGTGTTTGAAAAACATAAAAGGCGACTTATGTCGCCTTTAAAGTGCTATAGCGGCATTGGTTAGTCAGGGAGTATTTCCCTCTTCAACTATGCAAGGTAGGAAACATACTCTCCAGAGATTTTATAACCTCAGAGAATAACTTATTATTTAAAGATGTTTTGTTATAAACCATATAGACCGGCATGCGTGGAAGATCCATATCCACATCAACCGAACAAATATCATATAGGTTTTTGTATTCTTCATATGCCTTGACAGGAACAAACGCCAGTGTATCTGTAGCTTCAACGACTGGCATTGCTGCACCGATGTAACCGACATAATAACGAATTCTCCTTTTAATATTCACTTTTTTTTCAAGCTTTTGAGCATAGTTAATTCGTAGTAAACTGTCGTTGTTTATAAATGTAAACTCTTCCCTCATGACATCTTCGGGGGAGGTTTTACCTTTAATTCTCGGGTGATTTTTTGCACGTATCACCATCAATGGTTCCTCATAAAGCAAAAACGTATTACGAGATAAATTTTTGTGCGGATTTATATCAAATATGATGTCAGCTTTACGAAAAGTCAGCAAGTCATCTATTGCCTGCGGAGAATTTCCTATAGCAGTGTGAACTACCTTGCAGCCAGGTGCTATTTTCTCGACCGCCCTGATTAATGGTCCCAGGATAGTGAGAGAAAAATAGGGTGGGCAATTAATCACTATATTTGAAATGGCAAGCGGGTGATCTATCTCCTGAAAACTTGACAATAAATTATCATAGGACTCAAAGAGTTTTTCATGTATTCCAGTTGCCGTTTTGGTAGGGGTAAGGTTTTTTCCCTGCCGGACAAAAAGGGGATCAGAAAAGTGATCACGTAAACGTCCAATAGCCTGGCTCACGGCTGAAGGGGTCAGTCCCAATATACCGGCAGCTTTGGTGATGCTGCCATGGATATAAACAGATTCGAACATGGTTAGCAGGTTGAGATCAAAGCCCTTAATAGCATGAAGACGTTCTGTGTTGTGATTGAGTTTCATATTTTCCTCACTTAAATGTATAAGAAACGATGGTTTGTTGAACCATTGGATGAGATTCGTGTGATATTTAAAATCGTTTAAAAATCAAAACAACGCACAAATCCATCATCCTTATTTTAGTCAATTTATACAGGGATAGATCTTGGGTTTATTTTTATAATATATTGAGTTGCGGCGTAATTTCCAAGTATCGGGGCGTGTGGGTAAATTATTAAATGCCATTTAGGATTTTTTTTTACCATCTAATTACATGTAATAACACAAATAATTATACAATCTTTAATATTCTGAATGAATGTTTCAGTTCACTGTGTTTATTTCAATGGCTGCAATGTGAATAATGCGTCTCCCCTGCTTATGGATTCAGGGTTTAACTTACAGACCAACGATGGAGAGAATATTTTGAAACTTAATACATTTGTAAAAATGAGCGTACTGGCTGCCGGTATGGTTGCAGCAATGGGCGCAAATGCTGAAGATACGGGTAATATTCAGATCACCGGCACCTTAATTGCAAGCGCATGTCAGGTAGATGCCGCAAGTATCACTGCACCCGTTCTGTTGGGTGATATCTCAAGCAGCACTTTCTCCGCTGTTGGTGATGCATCCGCTAAAGAGCCGTTTAGCATCCACATCACCGACTGCCCTGAAGGCCTGAATAACGTCATGATGGTCGCCAACGGTGCGAAAGACGCGACTAATGAAGAACTGGTGGCGTTAGACGCAAATTCGATTGCTACTGGTGTAGCAGTAGGTATTTATAACGCCGATGATAGTCTGATTAAAATGGGTCAAACCTCTGCACCTGTTGCCATTTCAGCAGAAAACCATGACGCAACTATTAATTTAAAAGCGGCTGCAGTATCAACATCAGACACTATTACTGGTGGTGCCTTGTCCGCTAACACAACATTTGTTCTGACGTATAACTGATATTACCTGTCGATATTAAAATTTAATAAATTTGGAATAAAGGATTAACCTAATGAAAATGAAACATATTAGCCTGGCAGTATTATTAGTTGCAGGCTTTTCAATGAATGCTGCGAATGCAGCTGAAACAGGCACCCTGCAGTTTAGTGGCAATATCCTTAGCAGTACATGTGGTATCGATGCAGCTTCCCTGACTGTGCCAGTCGATTTTGGTACTGTTGCTATCAGTTCTATCAATGGTTCCGCTGCGGGGCAAACGACAAAAGCTGCAGAGAAAGACTTTACTATCAAACTGAATGGATGTCCGTCAGATGTGGCTGCACAAGTTCAGTTTAACGGTACAGCTTCTGGCTATACTGCTACGAAAGCCTTTGTTGGGGGCATGCCAAACAATACCGGTGTGGTTATTAAGGATGCGACTGGCCTAGCGGTAACCCCTAACTCAATGGCAACATCTGAAGTGCAGTCATTAACTGCGGGGACTAATGAACTGAAGTACACCATGGGTTTAACAAAAACCTTTCAAAATGTAGTGGCAGGTACAATCAATAGCACTATTACTTATGTCATTAGTTATCAATAATATTTTCTGATATTAGCAATATAAATAGCTGGGCTTTGGCTAAGAAAGCAGAGCCCAATAATCTCAGGAAAAAGACGAGAGAAATATGAACATTGTAAAAACGATATTTCTAGCAGCGCTTTTAATTTCGCCATTCTATTCATTTGCCGGTTTTTCAGTAGGGGCGACCCGTGTTATTTATGATGGCGCAATGAAAGAAACATCAGTATCGCTGAAAAATACTGAAGATTCCAGCGTTTATCTTATTCGCTCTTGGGTGAGTTCAGATGTAAAAGGTGAGAAAATCCCATTTATAGTCACACCTCCTATATTTCGTATTGAACCAGGTCAGGATAATGCTGTGCGTATTACGCAGACAGCCTCAACATTACCTCAGGACAGGGAGTCTTTATATTGGTTAAATACTCTAGCTATTCCACCAGCCACGAAAGAAAAAAACTCACTGCAATTTTCAGTGAATACCAGAATAAAGATCTTCTATCGGCCGACTGGTATCAATAAAAGAGAGGTGGTTGCCAGTGCTTATCAGAAAATAAAATTCTCCCGTACTGTTAACTCTCTGTTGGTGAATAATCCGACACCCTATTATGTGAATATTACAAAAATAAATATAAATGGGAAGGAATTAAAGGACGGCTATATGGTAGCACCAATGTCTTCTTTGAATATCGATAATGCTCCGGCAGGAAACAGCATCGTCTGGCAGGCTATTAATGACTTCGGCGGATTAACCGAAAAAGCCAAAGCATCAATCTGAATAAGTCGAAAGATTAAAACCGGGAATGTCTGTTTATTATGGAAAATAACAATATTAAAAATCATCGGGACAAAGACAGCACCAGGAGAAAAGGTGAAGAAAGAAAGAGTGGCGCATTAAAAAGCACCACGACTGCCCGCTCTTTTTTATTAAAACCCTTATCCTTTTTCATATTGTTATCTCTTCCCGGATTGGCTTTTTCTGCAGAAACGTTTAACGCGGAAATGCTTAAGGCCATCGGTGATGGCGGTGACATGGAAAACGTCAATCTGGATTATTTCGCCGAAAAAGGCGGGCAGATGCCCGGCACCTATCAGGTGGATATCTACCTGAACAACCAGCAGGTTGACTCACGTAACGTTGAGTTTGTCAGCCTGCCGGATGCGCCGGGTAAACTTTATGGCGCGATCACGCCCGCAGAGATGGCAGAGTACGGCGTCAAGCTGGACGTATTCCCTGATCTGAAAGCCGTTGCACCTGATGCAAAACTGACCAAGCCGCTTAGCGCCTATGTGCCGCAGGCCACTGAAAATCTGGATTTAAACCGTAAGCGTTATGACATTACCGTACCGCAAATCGGGGTAAATCTACGTCCGCGCAACTCGGTTGACCCAAAGCGTTGGGATAATGGTATTAACGCCCTTATGCTGAATTACAGCTATTCCGGCTCTACCACGCAGCGCGACGACAGCGGTCAGTCAAAGAGTAACTTCGTTAACCTGCGCAGCGGGGCTAACCTCGGCGCGTGGCGTCTGCGTAATTATTCGACCTACAGCAATCAGCAAACTGAAGGCTCGCACGGCGGCGAAGACACCAGCACCAGCAAGTTTGAATCGATTAATACCTATGTGCAGCGTGACGTGCGGTTCCTGCAGGGCGGGCAACTGACGCTGGGCGAGTATTCCACGCCCGCCGACGTGTTTGACAGCGTCCAGTTTAACGGTGCGCAACTGGCCTCCGACGACCAGATGCTGCCGGATTCCATGAGCCAGTTTGCTCCGACAGTGCGCGGCATTGCTAAGTCTAATGCGCAGGTCACTATCAAGCAGAATGGCTATGTGATCTACCAGTCCAACGTTTCGCCGGGGCCGTTCGCCATCACGGATCTCTATCCGTCCGGTTACGGCGGCGATATGGAAGTAACGGTAACCGAATCTGACGGCTCCACCACCAAATTCAACATTGCCACCAGTTCAGTGCCGATTTTACAACGTGAAGGCCGCTTCAAATACAACCTGGCGCTGGGTAAATATCGTTCAGGTAATGACGATACTGAGACCCCGAACTTTATTCAGGTTTCTAATATTTATGGTCTGACCGCGCGCACCACCGTTTACGGTGGCGTGCAGTATGCCGAAAACTATCGTGCGGCTAACGTCGGCGTTGGTTTTGACTTAGGTTCCGTGGGTGCCGTGTCATTTGATGCCACCCAGGCCACCAGTGAGTTTGATGATGCGCCGGGCACCAAAAAAGGCCAGTCCTACCGGGCGATGTATGCCAAGAACTTCGAGGCAACGGACACTAACCTGCAAATCGCAGGTTACCGCTACTCTACCGAAGGCTACTATGCCTTCAGTGACGTGCAGGATTACCAGAAAGACACCGATAACGATTTCGACAACTACAACCGCTCGCACAATCAGCGCAGCAAAATGCAGGTGTCCGTCAACCAGACAATCGGCGACTACGGGTCGATTTATGTCAGCGGCAGCCAGCAGGATTACTGGGGCGGCGACGGTAAAGAGAAGCTGTTACAGCTCGGCTACAACACCAGCATTTACGGCATCTCCTACGGCTTTAACTACAACTACTCGAAAAATCCGGGCATGACCGAGGCCGATCAGGTGTTTGCCTTCAACATGTCCGTGCCGCTCGATAAGTTCATGGGGCCATCCGGCACATGGGCAACGTACAGCATGAGCAGCAAACGCCATGGTTCCACCATTCAGCAGGCCGGTATCAGCGGCACCTTGCTGGATGATAAAAACCTGAGTTATTCCGCGCAGCAGGGGTATGAAAATCAGGGCAACGGCGCGTCCGGTAATGCCAGCATGGATTACAAAGGCGGCTCCGGTGAAGGCAATCTCGGTTACAGCTATGACCAGGATACCCGCCAGTGGAGCTACGGCCTTCAGGGCGGCGTACTGATCCACGAAAACGGCATCACGCTGTCACAACCGCTGGGCGATACCATCGCGCTGGTGAAAGCACCGGGAGCCGATGACGTTGATGTCGAAAACAACAGCGGTGTCCATACCGACTGGCGTGGCTATGCGGTCGTGCCTTTTGCCCAGCCATACCGTAAAAACAGCGTGACGCTGGAAACCGAAAGCTTTGCTGACGACGTGGATATGGACATGAACACCCAGACGGTGATCCCAACCCGCGGCGCGGTTGTGCGTGCGGACTTCAAAACCCGCGTCGGTCAGCGTGCCTTAGTGCAGATGCTGTTCCTGGGTAAACCGGTGCCATTTGGTGCCACGGTCAGCCTGCTGGACAACGACAGCACCGTCACCGGCATTGTCAGTGACAACGGCGAAGTGTACCTGACCGGCCTGCCGGAAACCGGCAACATCATGGCGAAATGGGGCAACGGCAGCAACGAGCAGTGTAAAGGTGCTTACACGCTGGCCGGCAGCAATGCCAGTGACCCGTCTGCGCTGATTAAACAAATTACGGCGCAATGCCACTAAGGCATGAGGAAGTAACATGAAGAATTTCTGCAATATTTTAAGAAAAATCGGCTCCGGCAAAAGCGGGCTACGAACACTTCTGGCTGTCGTGTTATTGGTCGGGGGCGTGAATAACGCCATGGCGCTGGGGGTGTGTACTTACCCAACCACAGAGCCGCAGCTCATTTTGAACGCTGACTTTACCTCGCAGCAGGACTGGCCAACTGGCTTCGTCATCGGGGGAATGACTTATAGTCAACCCTATAGAGTGGCTGAGAATTGCTCTGGCGAGTATCAAATGACGAAAACAGTGAATACCGCTGTCTACCCTTCAGCCATCTCCACGATATTTAAAAGCGGTGTCGAGGGCGTGGGTATCCGGCTCGCGATAGGCGGTGCCACGCTGTCTACGGGGGCTAATCAGACCAATGGTAACGGAGACGGTTCGAGCCCGGTTAATCTGCAGGTAATTGACGTAGAATTCGTTAAAACAGGGGATATTGTCCCCGGTCCTATGACACCAGGGAAGTTAGCCACCATTGAGATGAAAGACAGCGCAGGGACAAAGCAGGTATTTACTGTGAATATAGGCTCGGTCAATATTAAGCAATCTTCGTGCGAAATTACCGGTTCCAGTGCAATCCCTGTGTCAATGGGCGATGTGATGAAAGAAGATTTTCAGGGCAAAAACTCAACGCTGAAACCCCAAAATATCAATATTCCACTGCAATGCAGCGCGGGAACCAAGGTGAATATCAATTTTGATGCGAAGTCATCAGAAGGCAACGGCATCATTGACCTGACGGCGGGCGGATCAGAAGGTGTAGGCATTCAGCTAAAACTAAACAGCACGCCGGTTGAACTTAACAAGACGCTGTTTGTGGCACAGGCCACCGAACAAGGTGCATTTAACATTCCACTGACCGCCGCCTATATACAAACTGCCGATACCATCAAACCGGGTATCGCTAACGCCGTAGCGAACTTCACCGTCACCTACGAGTAATGTTCACACATAACCGGCGGCTGATCCTTGAGAGATGCCGCCGCGCTGCACTTTGTTACTGATGTTATCCTGCCTGACCTTCAGCATCATACCCCGCCGTTAAATAGCGGCTCCAGTATCCCCCAACGGCTATCGCTGCGGCACCAGAAACATGGCCAGCGAGCATAAGCGCGCAGTTAAAAAACGCGGGATTCCAAAGGTTTCGTTTAAAACCCTTTGGGTCAGTGTGGGCTGCGAGCCCACGACCTTGAAACTGAATTCGATTTTAAAAGCGCCCCTGGTTCCCCACCTGCAAAACCTGATATCCGAAGAAGGGCGCACTTGCTGCGCCCTGGATTAACCCGCTATTCAGAGGTAGCCGCTCTTTTGTATGCAGGCCTTAAGGGCCTATCAACAAACTCCATTGTGACTGGATTAAAGTAACGACTAGGCCAAATCGTGGAGGGAGGAACTCCAATTGCCTGACCGATCAGCAATTCGCCTTTTGGCCACGGGCGGGACAAGGCATTTGACAAAGTGGATGAACCCAACCCTGCCGCGCGTGATACTGCGGCCAGAGTGGTACCTTTTTTGCGCAGTGCCGCAATAATGTCGGCAGGGTGCCAGTCCTGAAAAGGAAAAGATATTTTGGGTGGATAGTTTGTGGTCATTTCGCAGTTTCCGTTGCAAAGCGATGAGATAGCTACCACAAGAGGTGCAAATCTCTGGGGGTGATAGCTCAGACGGAGTTTGCACTACCGGGCACAACGGATGCCGGCCAGTCCGGAGACTGCCCCCTCTGAGCCACCATTGAGACGTGCATATTACACGAAAGCGTAATAAGCAACAGGTGTGCAAAGGCCTCGATATATAACGTAAACTATATATATCGACGTTGTGACATCCGGGGTGCAAATCCCGGCCACGGATTTTGCCGTAGCAAATCCACTATAGCGTAAATAGGTAGCGTAAACCAAGCGGATAAAAACGGGCATAAATGTTGATTTAATTAGGGTTTTTATCTGTTCAGCTAATACCAAAAAAAAGCCTCCCACATCAGGGGAGGCTTGAACCATTGCTATCAACGGGTTGGATGATTCACTTCTACCGGACGCAAATCAAACAGCAATACTTCTGCCTGATCTCCGTCGGTAAAGGTCAGTTTATCTTCCTGACGAACCCGCGCACCGTCGCCGGTTCTGAACTCGATACCGTTCACTTTAATGCTGCCGCGTGCCACATGAATATAGGCATAACGGTTCGGGTCAAGATCAACTGTCGCCTGTTCCGCGCCATCGAAGAAACCGGCGTAAATCTTCATATCCTGACGAACGGTCAGCGAGCCTGCGTCACCTTTTGGCGAAACGATCAGACGGAACTGACCGCGTTTGTCCGCTTCAGGCACAGACACCTGCTGATAACCCGGTTCGGTGCCGTTTTCCGCTGGCACAATCCAGATTTGCAGGAAATGCACGCTGTCGTCGCCGGAATGGTTGAACTCACTGTGCGTTACCCCGGAGCCTGCGCTCATCAGTTGTACATCCCCCGGGACGATCACTGAGCCGGTACCCATTGAATCTTTATGCGCCAGTGCGCCTTCCAGCACGTAAGAAATGATTTCCATGTTGCTGTGAGGATGCGCGCCAAAGCCGCGACCCGCTGCCACCTGATCATCGTTGATGACCAGCAGGTCTGAGAAACCGACCTGTTTTGGATCCCAGTAACTGGCGAAAGAGAAGGTGTGACGGGAATGCAACCAGCCGTGGTCACCTAAGCCGCGTTGTTCAGAGAGACGTTGTTCGATCATGGTGTACTCCTCAGTGTGTCAGGGAGGAAGTGCGTTTGCGCTTCCGATGAACAGAGAATACACGTAAACTAATTTGCTCAACAATGCGGTGGTTTGACTATCACTGTCACGCTTAAGTTGACAATAATGCGGCCTGCAAAAGAGAGGGAGAAGTGATGCAGATAGAAGATCTTCGTATTTTCGTCGCGGTGATAAAAGCCGGAAGTTTCACTGCTGCTGCCGAACAGCTGTTGTTGTCGAAACAGTACGTCAGCCGCCGTATGGCCGCACTGGAAGCGGGGCTGAATGCCCGTCTGCTTAACCGCAATACCCGCAAACTGTCGGTGACCGAATCCGGTCAGTTGTTTGCCGGACACGCGCAGCGCATCCTCGACGATATAGCAGAAGCAGAACGGGCGGTGTCGCAAAAGCGCCAGGTGTTGCAGGGTTCTTACCGCCTGAGTATTCCGATGTCATTTGGTATCAGCCATCTTTCACCGCTGATTGCTGAATTTCTGGGGCAGCATCCGGCGATTCAGTTTCAGGTGGATCTGGTGGACCGGTATGTCGATCTGGTCGGTGAAGGCTTTGATATTGCGCTGCGTATCGGCAATCTGGCTGATTCCTCGCTGGTGGCGCGCCGTCTCGGTGAACTGAAACGGGTGATCTGTTGCAGCCCGCAGTATCTGGAACGCATGGGGACGCCGCAAACGCCGGAAGACCTGCTGCAACATCAGTGTCTGCGTTATGGCCGTGAAGGGCAGACCGGCTGGGAGCTGGATCATAACGGCAAGCGTCGGTTATTCGAAGTGCGCGGCCCGATTGTCAGCAACAACGGCGAAGTGCTGCGCGATGCTGCCGTGGCCGGACTCGGGCTGGTGTTATTACCCGAATTCATCGTCGGACCGGCGTTGCAGTATGGCGCACTGGTGCGGGTGCTGGACGATTTCCACCCCGGCGCGCTGGATCTGCATGCCATTTATCCGCAGCATCGTCAGCGCAGCGAAGTCACCCGTGTGTTTCTGGACTTCTTACAGGAGCGGCTTAAAGCGCAGCGCGTCTCTGCGGCATGATTTGCAGGATAAAGAGCGCCCGGAACGAAAACTCTGCTCAGGCAAGTTGGCAGGATCAGGCAAGAAATAAAGAGAACTGTGGCTTGCTGCTGCGGGCTTTAAATCTATAGTAAATGGGTCATTAACACTTCAGGAGCTGACTGATGAAAACTGTTGGATTTGCGGCCTACGATCCTAAAAAACCGCTTGCTCCGTACGCCTTTGAGCGTCGCGGCCTGCGTGATAACGATGTGGCAATGGAAATTCTGTACTGCGGTGTCTGCCATTCAGATTTGCATACGGCGAGAAATGACTGGGGCTGGAGCTATTATCCGATTGTTCCCGGCCATGAAATTGTCGGACGCGTAACGCAGACTGGCAGCCAGGTCAGCCGGTACAAGATTGGCGATCATGTCGCGGTTGGTTGCATGGTGGACAGCTGTCAGGAATGCGATCAGTGTAAAAAAGGCGAAGAACAGCTGTGTCGTGAAGGGAATACCGGGACGTACGCCGGTTATGACCGTTTCACCAAAGAACCGACACAGGGCGGATATTCCAAGCATTTAGTGGTGCGCGAAGAGTTCTGTCTGCGTATGCCGGAAGGATTAGATCTCTCCAAAGCTGCGCCATTGCTGTGTGCCGGGATCACCACCTGGTCGCCGCTCAAAACCTGGAACGTCAAACCGGGCAGCCGTGTGGGCGTGATTGGTCTGGGTGGTCTGGGTCATATGGCAGTGAAACTGGCGGTCGGTCTGGGTGCGGATGTCACCGTGGTCAGCCGTTCGAATGCCAAAGAAGCCGACGCACTGGCCCTGGGGGCTAACCGTCTGCTGGTTAGCGCCGACAGCGACGCCATGGCGCAGGCACACGATCATTTCGATTTAATCATCGATACCGTGCCGGTAAAACATGACGTCACGCCGTACCTGCCGTTGCTGGATGTGGACGGCACGCTGGTGCTGGTCGGGCAGGTCGGACCGATGGACGAGTTCAACACGGTTCCGCTGCTTTTAGGTCGTCGTCGCGTGGCCGGTTCACCAATCGGCGGGATCCGCGAAACTCAGGAAATGCTCGATTTCTGCGCTGAGAAAAACATTCTGCCGGATTGTGAAATGATCCGTATGGATGAAATCAACGAAGCGTTCGAGCGCATGGAAAAAGCGGACGTGCGTTATCGTTTCGTTATTGATATGGCTTCTCTGGATGCCCCTGCGACAGTCTGATCAACAGGATCACTGAGCAGTAACAGAAATAACAATGGCTCCTGAATAACGGAGCCATTTTTTTATGCAGAAACGGGCAGCGATCCGCGTCTTTTCAGCGGTACGGTGATGAAAATCAGGCACAGCACCACCAGTCCGATTCCCGTCCAGCCCAGCGCAGGCAATCTTTCGCCGACAATCAGCACCGCTAATACCGCCGCCACAGCCGGTTCCAGCAGGGTGATGGTGGTCGCCATACTCGCCGGGATCCGCGCCAGCGCATAGCCGAAACAGACGTACCCTACGAACATCGGGATCAGCGCCATGTATGCGCCGACCGCTGCATTATTCCACGACGCCAGCAGCGGGCCGCCGGTGATAAACAGCACCGGCATCAGGAACAGGCCGCCAAGTCCGAAAGTGGCGCCCATCGCGGCGCGGGAGCCTATTCCCCGCTGCATGAGATGGCGTGCCGCCCAGGAATAGAGTGCGTAAGTCAGACCGGCAATCAGCCCGAGCCCGATCCCGGCAATGACGCCGGAACCCTGACCGGTTGCCGCATGACCGGCACTTTCGGCCACGCACAGTAAAATCATGCCCGCTACGCCGATGGCAGCGCCGGTCATCCAGCGGCGTGAAAGACGTTGCCCGTCGAGCGAATACTCAATCAGCGCCGACAACAGCGGGGCGGAACCGATAGAAATCACCGTACCCACCGTGACACCGGCCAGATGCATGGAGGCGTAAAATGCCAGCGGATAAATACCCACCGCCAGCGCGCCGGTCAGTAACATGCGCCAGTTCTGGCGAAACCGGTGGCGGCTGGCAATAATGCCTTTGGCGGAAATCAGCGCCTGCAATAATCCGCCCAGCCCCATCGCCACCGCACCAATCGCCAGCGGGCTGACGTCTGGCGCAAAGGTCGCGGCGGTCCCGGTCGAACCCCATAACACGGAAGCGAACAGAACGGCGAGGATCCCCAGCATGCGTTCCCTGCGGGCGACGATCATGACGCCTCCATCATTTCAGCGGCCATCGCCATTGCCTGACGCACGCACCGGCCATTGCCTTCCAGTCCGGCACGGGAGATCGCGCCTTCCAGAAGAAACGAGAAATGGCGCGCCATCAGCTGTGCTCTGGCTTCATCAGCCGGGAACAGTTCGCAAAGATGCGCGGTCACGATCGCTTCCACCTGTTCTTTATGTCCGCGTACGGCAACGCGTCCGGGCGCACCGGCGGGCAGTTCAGCCGCGGCGTTCAGCAATCCGCAGCCCCTGAATCCGCGTTCGTAAGAAAACTCCGCGTGATCGTCGTAAGCCTGAAAAACGGCCAGCACTTTCTCTTTCGCCGTGACCGCGTTTTTCAGTCTGCTGGCGTAAAGCTGTAACCATTCGTCGTGGCGGATTTCAATGTACGTCGCCACCAGTTCGGCCTTGGATTCGAAATTGTTGTAGAGGCTTTTTTTCGCCACACCGGCTCTTTTGATAATGGCGTCGATACCGGTGGCGGCGATGCCGTCGTTATAAAACAGTACGCGTGCTGCGCCCAGAAGGCGGTCGCGGGCGCTTTGCGGTGAAGAGTCTGATGCGGACATAGGCTTTCTCGTCACAATGAATTTGCAGTAGGTATACCAGTCTACCTACTTGTTGTAAAGTCAGTGAATGATAAGAGAAAGTGACGATTTTGCCCGTGCCTTTATTGTGGGAAAGGGACATAATCCGGCAAAAGCCGTGGAGAGACAGCAGGTTGGACTCATCCGGCGGGCAGCATTGTCGTTAACTTTCGGAGAGAAAAATGATTCATGAATGGCTGAACACCTTACATCTTATTGCAGGCATGTTATGGACTGGCGGGTTGCTGGCGCTGGCATTAATCAGCGTGGTGTTTCGCAGTGCGGGAACCGGCGCAAACGACGGGCTGCGGGCGCTGGCCGTCACCGTGCAAAAATGGAACCGCTGTATTACCAGTCCGGCGATGATCCTGCTGTGGGTGGCGGGGATCTGGATGATTGTCAGTCACGGCCAGTTCCCGCACGCCTGGTTGCTGATCAAAATGGTGGTGGTGCTGGTGCTTTCCGCGCTGCACGGTCTGCTTTCCGGCAACTTACGTCGTCTCGCCAGCGGTCAACCCGCTAAAGATTTTGCGCTGGTGCGCAAAGCCGGAACCGTCATTGTCATTAGCGTCATCATCATCGGCATTATGGCCATCATCCGGCCTTTCTAAAATTCTGATTTTAAAAAAGTCAGGCAGATGGCAGAGCAGGAAATCCACGTGAACGCGTGGATTTTTTATGTAGGGAGGTACAGATTATCAGTGGTGATTAATAGTCAGGTATGATTTGTTACAATCTTGAATCTGGTGCAGGAATTGGCAGCGTATAAAATGATGTTTTGAAACACGCTGAGCTGTTGATTCAACGATGAAATGGTTAACAAAAAATGCGCTTTTGTTCTCAGTCAAAACCTGTATTGCGGCATTTTTAGCCTTATATATAGCCCTCGAACTCAATCTCGATAAACCGGCCTGGTCGATGGTGTCGGTGTACGTCATCTCACAGCTCTATTCTGCGTCAACCCTTTCCAAAGCCACGTACCGCTTTCTCGGCACCGTGCTGGGCGGCGTTTTTATCTTTCTGGTGTATCCGTTTACGGTCACCGACCCGGTGCTGTTCAGCCTGAGCGTGTCGCTGTGGGTGGCGTTTTGCCTGTATCTTTCGCTGCATGACCGCACGCCGAAAGGCTACGTTTTTATGCTGGCGGGCTACAGCGCGGCGATCATGGGATTTGCCGACGTCGATACCCCGATGTCGATCACTTATACGGTGATTTCGCGTGTCGAAGAAATCACCGTGGCGATTGTGTGCAGTACGCTGATCCACATGCTGGTGTTTCCGGTGCGCATGCGCAATTTGCTGGAGAACAGCGTCAACAACTGGTACGAAAGTGCCAAAAAGCTGTGCAATGAATTACTGACCGTAACCGCTAAAGATCCGCTGCCGGAGCGGGAACATATTCTGGTGCAGATGGCTAACTATCCGCTTAGCGTGGAAACGCTGATTACGCACTGCGTGTTTGAAGGGGATTCCGCCCGCAGGCTGATCCGCCTGGTGATGGCACAGTATCAGCATTTGTCGTATCTGATCCCCACGCTGACGGCCATCGAAAAGCGTCTGAATCTGCTGGCCGAACAGCAAATCCCGTTTCCTGATTTTGTCTCAGAGACGTTCAGCCAGTTCCTGCTGTGGCTGAACAGCGCCGAACTCAGCGGTAATGCGCAGGGCATTCAGGCGGAAATCCGTGCGTCGCAGTCCCGCATCAAAAATCTTTATGAAAGTGGTGAAATGACACCTGAAGAAGGGCTGTTGTTCACCGGCCTGCTTGAGCGTTTGCAAAACTTTGTTCACATCACTGAATCGTATTACGGCGTAACCGAGCGGGTGACGCAGTTCACTAAAGAGAAAAAGCGCAGCAAAATAAAACTGGGGCTCAGAAAGCATATCGATGAAGGGATGATCCTGCTTTCGGCGTTTTGCGCTTTCACCGCCACCATGATTGGCTGCCTGTTCTGGATAGGCACCGGCTGGCGCGACGGGGCATCTGCACCGATGATGGCAGCGGTTATCTGTTCGTTCTTTGCCTCGCTCGACAGCCCGATTGCCTCGATGAAAGTCTTTCTGAAAGGGGTGCTGATCGCCATCGTCATCAGCGTAATTTACGCGGTGATCTTTATCCCGATGGCGATCACCTTTGAGTCGCTGATTATCTGTCTGGCACCCGGTTTGCTGGCGCTTGGGCTGGTCATTGCTAATCCTTCGACCAATTTTATCGGCCTGATTATCGCCACGCAGATCCCAGGCTTTATCGGCATGGGGCATGATTTTAAACCTGACGTACTGGTGATTGTGAATGCGGCGATTTCGACGATTGTCGGGATAATGATTGCGCTGCTGACCACCGCGCTTATCCGTAATAAGCGGCCTTCATGGACGGCCAAACGTGCGCTGCGCAAAGGCATCAAAGAGCTATTAAAGTTCACCAGCGAAATCAAAATCAATGCGTCTTCGCTGCGCGGAAGGCAGCAATACGTCGCCAGTATGCTGGATAAAGTGAACATTATTTTGCCGCGCAATAAAGCGGATCCGTCACCCAAAGTGGCGCTGGGCGGGAATCTGATCACTGAAATCTGGCTGGGCGTGAACTGCTATGATTTTTATGCCCGGCATCAGGACGTATTGAAAAATCATAACGTTGAAACGGAAGTGCTGATGTATGAGATTAATAATTACATCAAAAAGCGGCTGAAAAATATCTACATCGGACCGCCGGATTCGTTGCTCAATGCGCTGAATCAGGCGCTGCTGCGGCTTGAAGCGTTATGTCGTGCGGACATCGAACTGTTCACGCCGCTGTTCCATCTGTTTAACATCCGTATGGCGCTGTACCCGACCGCACGCTGGCCGGAACTGGCGTAACCCGTAATGAAATTGCCCGCGCCGCTGCTCCTTAAGATGAACCAGCGGCGCGGGTTTTTTATGCTTCGTTTTGTACCAGTGCAATCAGCGTGCAGGGCACCGGCGGGGTATTGCCGTCCCTGAGCACCACCAGTGTGTCGTTTTCCCGCACCGCAAACAGAGGCAGCACGCCGCTGTTTTTCTCCAGGTAATCTATCCAGCCAAAACTTTCATTCAGCTGCGTGGCTTTGATCACCGCACCTTTCGCCAGCAAAGAGCTGAGCTTCGAGTAGGTCGCGTCGCTGTTGAACAGCACTTCATGACGCTGAAAACGACTGTTTTCCTGCGAGCGGGCACCTTTGAGCGCCGGACCGGAGCGCACGGCATACACTTTTTCACGCCCGAAAATATGGCCGAAATGATAGACCGCCAGCGCGTTCTGATGGCGGTTCGGCGAAAGCGCCAATACCTGCGATACGCCGCTCAGATCGAGAAAGTTTTCTGCATGTTCTGACCACGCATTACCGTAATAGGCCGGAATGCCGTCCATCCGCGCCTGCCGGTAATATTCCCAGCTGCTGTCGGTGAGGCGCACCGGAATATCCTGCTTCATCAGCACTTTCGCCAGCATCCTCGCCACGCTGTTCGCACCGACGATCAGCACGCCGCGCGGCGTTTTCTGCTGTACCCGCAGCGCACGGGCAATCGCCCGGCTGGTCAGGCTTTGCAGCACCACGGTGCCAATGATAATGGCAAAGACCACGGTCACCAGTTTGTCGGCCTGCGGATAATTCATCCGCTGCAGCGTCAGGGCAAACAGCGAGCTGACCGCCGCCGCCACGATGCCGCGGGGTGAAATCCAGCACAGCAGCAGACGGTCACGCCAGTGCAGGGAAGAACGCCACGTCGAGACGGCAATACACAGCGGGCGGGCGATAAACTGCACCACCAGCAGCAGGCCGATCAGCGGCCAGCCCATTTCCACCAGTGCATGAATATCGAGGCGTGCCGCAAGAATGATAAACAGTGCGGAAATCAGGATCGCCGAAAGCTCTTCTTTAAAAGCCAGAATGTCAGTGGTATCGACATCGCGCATATTCGCCAGCCAGATGCCCATGACGGTGACGGTCAGCATACCGGATTCATCGGCAAGGGCGTTGGAAAGCCCGAACGCGGTCAGCATCACTGCCAGTACGCCGAGGTTTTGCAGATAAGCGGGGATCCACACACGGCGCAGTGCGACGCCCAGCACGTAACCAAAAACTGAACCCAGTATCAGCCCGGCGGCAGCGGTTTCGCCCAGCGTCCAGATAAGGTGTGTCAGGGATTCGGCGTGTTCACGCAGGGTAATAAATTCAAACACCAGCAGGGTAAAAATTGCGCCCACCGGGTCGATCACAATCCCTTCCCAGCGCAGCACCTGGTTAATGGCCGCATTCGGACGCACCACCCGCATTAACGGCGCAATCACCGTCGGGCCGGTCACCACAGTTACCGCACCGACCAGTGCGGCCAGTTCCGGCTCAAAACCAAGCAGCCACCAGCAGGCTAGGCTGATCACGGCGAACGTTACCAGCATCCCGATAGTGACGAGATTGCGCACCACGCCGCCCAGTCCGCGGACTTCGTCCACACGCAGCGTCAGCGCGCCTTCAAACAAAATGATGGCAACCGAGATCGACACCAGCGGAAACAGCAGATTGCCAAACAGGGCATCGGGTTGGATGACATGCGTCACCGGGCCAAGTACGACGCCGAGTAACAGTAAAGGCAGGATGGCCGGGATTTTTAATAACCACGCCAGCCACTGCGCCAGCAAGGATCCCAGACCAATGATGACCAGCATCAGCGGGGCGGATAACAGCATAAAATTTCCCTTTTATTGAAAGACACGAAAGACCAGCTGACGGCCATAGACAAAGTTTTTTAATGAGCATAATCGGGCATCAAAAAGCCCGCAAATTTGCGGGCCTCTTTTTATTGCATATAAACAAAATTATTGTATAGAAACAAATATCTTATTTTTTCTTATACACATCGGCATTGCCGTGAATTTTGTTGTTGGTGTTGCCTGAGGTTAATACGATAACATCACCGCCTTTTTTATCTGCCTTCTTGGACAGATCTTCCAGCGCGCCAGACTGAGACGTTTTATTCGACGTGCTGACCGTACCGATTTTGGTGTACTGAGATTCTACTTTTTCGAACTCGGACTTTTTCATCAACTGAGCAGAAAAAGCGCTGGAAGAAATCAAGCCGGCCAGAGCCACTGCGATAACGACGCTAATTTTTTTCATGTATGCCTCAAATGTCAGAATGCCCGTTAAGGGAAGATGTACTTGCCATAAGCGAATTTATAATTACCCTGTTGGCGACAAACCTTGCTGTAAAACAACGATTTATCGCTAACATTAAGTAATAGGCAAGGAAGTTAATAATTTCAAGGCTGAAATAAAATATTTAGCGATAAGTGCGTTTTTTGGCTTTTTATGCTACCTGATTTGGTACGGTGTCAGTCATTGCCCGCCAGCAGTCAGATTAATAAGGAAAGTATGTTTTCACTTGAATCTCTTGAAGCACTGATCAGAGCGCACGGGCTGCTGATTATGACGCCGCTGGCTATTCTGGAAGGGCCGGTAGTGACGGTCATCGCCGGTTATTTTGCACGTCTCGGTTATTTAAACTTAACCGGGATTTTTGCTGTGGTCATGGCCGTGGAAGTGTTCGGTGATCTGCTTTTTTACTCGCTGGGGCGCTGGGTGATTGGCGCGGACGGCAAACCACCGCGCTGGCTTATCCGTCTCGGCCTGTCGCAGGAACGGCTGGAAAAAGTGGTGAGCAGTTTTGAACGCAAAGCCGGACGATTGCTGGTGCTGGGTAAACTGACGCATTCCGCTGGCGCGCTGGTGCTGACCGCTGCGGGCATGGCGCATATGCCGCTGGTGCCTTTTCTGTTCTATAACATTATTGCGGCCATTCCCAAGACCTTGTTTCTGCTTGCCATTGGCTGGTTGTTCGGCGATATCCTTGCCGAAGTGAATAACTGGCTCCTTTACGCCTCTTTCATCCTGCTGATTGTGGCGGGCGGGGTGATCGTGAACTGGCTGAAATCAAAACAATAATTGCGTTGATTTTCGTCTGTTTACAATTCACCCCAGTTTTTCAGCAAATTTACATTTCTCACGCAATCTGTTGCAAATCCACATACTCCATTCCTTTCCAGCTATAGCGTCAACTGATATCAATTATCATTAATAATTTGATAATGCTTCTTGTTGCTGGAGTCACCTTTGTTAGCCACCTTTATTATCGGTCTGCGTGAGGGTCTTGAAGCCGCGCTGATTGTCGGCATTATTGCGGCCTTTTTACGTAAAAACGGCAAAAGTCTTTTTGCAATGTGGGTGGGCGTCGTGCTGGCGCTGGTGCTCTCCGTGATAGTCGGTATTGCGCTGGAAGTGACAGAGCGCGCTTTGCCGCAGGCCAGTCAGGAAGGGATGGAATCGGTTATCGGCGCGATCGCGGTGTTCTTTGTCACCGGTATGATCATGTGGATGAATACCCACGCTCACAATATGAAAAAAGAGCTGGAAAGCGACGCCGCCGAGGCCATCAGCCAGTCCAGCGCCTGGGCGCTGGCCAGTATGGCGTTTCTGGCGGTGCTGAAAGAAGGTTTTGAAACCAGCGTATTTCTGCTGGCGACGTTCTCGGTGGCGCAGTCCGCGATGTGGGCCGCGGTCGGCGCAGTGATCGGCCTTATCGTAGCGGTGATCATCGGCTGCGGAATATATTTTGGCGGTATCCGCATCAACTTATCGCGTTTCTTCCGCTATACCGGTCTGTTCCTGATCCTCGTGGCAGGCGGACTGATCATCACTTCACTGCAAACCGCACACGAGGCGGGCTGGCTGAATATCGGTCAGCAACGTATCGCGGATCTCTCGTGGCTGGTGCCGCCGGGCACTATCCGTTCCGCACTGATCACCGGCGTGCTGGGCATTCCTCCCGATCCAAATCAGATCCAGACTGTGGCGTGGCTGCTGTATATCGGCATAGTTTCGGTGAGGGTTTACTGGCCAGCACATCGTCGTCCGGCAGCGAAAAAAGCAGCGCGTCTTTCTCTGGCTTTCGCCGGTGTGATGGCGCTCGCCGCGCTGGGGCTGTTTCTGTTTTATCCCCCGTTTACCCTGCAATTGCCGGACAACGCGCCGCTGGTCAGCGACGCGCAGCAAACGCCTGCCGGTCAGGTGCAACTTCTCGTCACCGCCGGTAACGGCTATCAGCTCAGCCTGCAATCCGCCGCCGGGAAGATAACGCAGATAGCGCTGCCTGTGGAAAAAGCCACAACGGGTGAACGCGCAGGATTACCGACGCGTGAATGGAACACCAAAACGTCGCTGACGCCCGCCGGTGCGCCGGATGTCGTCTCGCTGGATCAGGTGGTGGCGCTTTACGGTAACCGTATTCCCATCGGGCTGAATCCGGCCATGCATCCGGGGCCTTATCAGGCGCAGTGGACGGTGCATTGCAACGTTCAGGCGTCTGCTGCCGGTGACAGGTTACTCGACGCCAGCGGGCAGGCGGAAGAAGTCATCACGCTTTCGGGCAGCGGCCTGCAATCGCCGCGCACGGTCACGGTGCGCACACCCACTGCCGATGTTTCTGCCTGCAACTGGCAGGTGAGCAATGCGTATCAGCAGCACGTTTCTGACGCTCTGCAACAAAGACAAACTTATCAGGACACTTATCGTTTCCGGGCTTACATGCTGCCTGCTTTGCTGGCGCTGCTGGCCCTGATTTTTGCTGTATCTGCACTGCGGGTTTTACTGCAATTCCGTCATGAGCGGTCATCTGTCAGCCGTGAATATGACCTGTCATTCGGTTCCCAACCACACAAACATTTGCCAAAAAATAAAGGATAAGTAATTCATGCGTAAGAAGAATTTTAAGAAAAAAGAATCGCTGATGACCGCCGCGGGCCTGACCGCAATGTTGATGTTTTCGCTTGATGCGCCAGCCAGTGCCTCACAGGCACCGGTGACGAATGGCGTTTCGCAGGTGAATATCACCATGACCGGCGACAAGGGCGGCACCTGTGTGGTGGAACATAATTCGGCAAAAGCCGGTCCGGTAACATTTAACGTGGTCAATAAAACCGCGACGGCCATTACCGAACTGGAACTGCTGAGCAACAACCGGATTCTGGGCGAAAAAGAGAACCTGGCGCCGGGGCTTCCGGCGGTCAAATTCACCCTGACGCTGGATGGCGGCAAATATCAGATTTACTGTCCGGGCGCAGAACATGAGATGACTGATTTCACCGTGACCGGTAAAAGCGCCGCGCAACCGGCGGGCAGCACTGCAACCATTCTGGCGCAGGGCACCAAAGATTACGCCACCTACGTCAATGGCGTGGTGGATGCGATGGTGGTGGCGGTTAACCGCCTGAAAGCCGACATCGATGCTGGCGACCTGGCGACGGCCAAAGCGGATTACGCCAAAGCGCGTCCGTTCTATGAGCGTATCGAATCAGACGTGGACGGTTTTATTCTGCCGGGCTTTAAGGCGACGGATAACGCCGGCAACCTCGATTACCTGATCGACATGCGTGCTTCAAATCTCGATCCGAAGGCGGGCTGGCACGGTTTCCACGCCATCGAGCGTGACCTGTTCGGTCAGGGAAAAATCACTCCTGAAACCAAACAGCTGGCGGCTGAATTGCAGAAGAACGTCGCACAACTCGATACGCTGACCAAAGCCCTGACCTACAAACCGGAAGATCTGGCCAACGGCGCAGCAGACCTGCTGGAAGAAGTGCAGAACACCAAAATCAACGGTGAAGAAGAAGCGTTCAGCCACTTTGATCTGGTGGATTTCGCCGGTAACGTCGAAGGCGCACAACAGGCGTTTGCCTTCCTGCAACCGGGTCTGGAAAAAATCGATCCGGCGCTCACGAAGCAGGTCGCCGCGCAATTCGCTGCCGTCCATACGCAGCTGGAAACCTACCGTGATGCCAGCGTCCCTGGCGGATACAAATATTACACCGCTGAACTCAAAGCCTCTGATGCCGCCAAGCTGAGCCGTTCTATTCAGGCGTTGCAGGAACCCCTGTCTAAAATCGGTGAGAAAGTGGCAGCTAATAAGGGAGCCTGATGAATGAGTGAACAACGCGAACCGGCCAGGGAAGCCGGTAAGTTTTCCCGCCGTGATGTACTGAAAGGCGCGGTAGCCGGTGCCAGCGCCCTGGCGATCCCGACCGTTGCCCACGCCCACGGTCAGGCGGTGGCGGCACAGGATCCTGAAGACAGAATCGACCTGTCTCGTCAGTATCCGTTCTATGGTGACGGCGGGCAGGTGGGCGTCACCACGCCGCCGCAGCGCCATATTATGTACATGACTTTCGATCTGACCACCACCAGCCGTCAGGATTTACAGGTCTTGCTGGCACGCTGGTCATCGGCGATTGCGCAGTTAATGAAAGGCGGCATTATTGGTCAGGTGGAACCGGCGCGTGACAGCGGCGTGGGAATGGACACCGGAGAGGCGATGGATCTCGGTCCGGCGTCACTGACCGTTACCGTCGGACTAGGCCCGCGCGTGTTCACCGACACCTTCGGGCTGGCGAAACAAAAACCACCCCTCATGCGCGAGCTGATGAAGCTGCCGAGTGATGATATGCAGCCGGAAATGACCGGTGGCGATCTCTCGTTGCAGGCTTGTGCCGACGATCCACAGGTGGCGTATCATGCCATCCGCGATTTAGCGCGTATCGCCAAAAGCACCGGCGCGGCGGCGACCCGCTGGACGGTGATGGGCTTTGGCCGAGCATCTGCCGGTAAAGGCCAGTCCACGCCGCGTAACCTGTTCGGTTTTAAAGACGGCACCCGTAACATCACCGAGAAAGCAGATTTTGATAAGTATGTCTGGATCAACGATGGCGGTCCGGCGTGGCAGCAGCAGGGCAGTTATCAGGTGGTGCGGAAAATCAAAATTCACATTGAAAGCTGGGATACAGACCGGGTCAGTGACCAGAATAACGTGTTCGGACGCCATAAAGTTTCGGGTGCGCCGCTGACCGGCACCAAAGAGTTTGATACCCCACACTTCACTCAAAAAGATGCCGACGGCAACTTAGTTATTCCGGCAACGGCGCATATCAGTCTGGCGGCACATGAAAACAACGGCGGGATTAAAATCCTGCGCCGTTCTTATAATTACACCGACGGGCTGAATAATATGGCGCAACTTGATGCCGGATTGTTGTTCATCAGCTATCAGAAAGACCCGGCGCAGTTCGAAGCCTTGCAGACAAAACTCGGTGCATCGGACGCGCTGAATGAATACATCTCGCATATCGGTTCAGGGATCTTCTTCGTGCCACCGGCACCAAAAGAGGGCTCTTATATCGGGGCGGAGATGTTTGAGGTTTGACGGTGGAAAAGGTTTTACGCTGCATGGGTTGAGGGCAGCGTAAAACCAGTGTTGCCCTCTGAGGGGCCGGTTTGTGCCAGAAGCGGACACTGAATTTTCAGCGGCCTTTCTCGTTCACCGTCATGGTAAACACGGCCACGCCAGCGTCGTTGTTCATGTAGGCATGCGGCGCATCCGTTCTCGCAACGGCTGCACTTCCCTGGTTAATCACGTAAGTAGTGTCGCCGACGACGAGTGTCAGGATCCCTTTTGCGACATGGAGCAGTTCGCTAGTGCCTTCTGGATGACCGGGAGATTCAAAGGTTTCCCCTGGGTAAAGCGTCCACTCCCAAAGTTCGACCATGTCCGGTCCGCTGGTGCCGGCCAGCAATCGCGCACTGCCACCCTTTTCTCCTTTCCAGAGCACCGGGATATCACGAGAATCAATAAGATGAACGGCGGGCTTACCGGCGACATTAACAAAATCGGCCACCGATACGTTCATAGCAGACGCCAGGCGGCAGAGTAGTGCAATGCTGGGATTGGCCCTACATCCTTCTATCTCTACCAGCATTCCCTTACTAACGCCTGAACGGCGGGAAAGCTCATCAAGCGACATTTTTTTCTGGCTGCGGTAGAGCTTTACGTGCTCGGAAACGGCCTCGTTTACCCTGGCTGCATCGGCGTCGGTCGTTATGTTGACTTTTTTGGTCATCGGTCATTATCATGTAATAAATCAGTCATTACAGGATTATCATATGCCAGCCGTGTCACCGTCAATCAGCTCCGAAATTTACCGCATCGCACCAGGATTTCGTGCACTTAGTATCAGCGTGGAAGCTACACCCGTGGCTGATGAACGGGTTGGAGAAGTCGCGCTGCGGGAAGCCTGCGAGTCAGTTCAGGCAGGGCAGCCTGCCTGGGCAGAGGCGCACCTGAACGCATGGGCGGAGGTATTTCGCGCCTTTGGGGCAAAACCAAAACGAACACCCTGTTCAGCGGAAGCTTTGCGCAAGCGGGTTCTTAAAGATGGCACGATGGCCTCTCTCGATCCGGTGGTCGATCTGTATAACGCCGTCAGCATCCGATATGCCGTTCCGGTTGGCGGAGAAAACGTTGCGGCATACACAGGAAGGCCACGGCTGGTTGTTGCAGAAGGTACAGAAATCTTTGACACCATGAAGGAAGGCCAGCCGGGAAGCGAGTCACCGGACGCGGGTGAAGTTATCTGGCGTGATGATACTGGTGTAACTTGCCGCCGGTGGAACTGGCGACAGGGCATTCGGACACGCCTGAGCGTGGCAGATAGCAGAATGTGGTTCATCCTTGAGAGTCTGCCGCAAATGCCGCTGGAAGATCTGCATGCTGCCGGCAGGATGCTGACTGATGGCCTGGAAAAAATGATGCCGGGTGCGCGTTGTCATACTGTTCTCATCAGCGAGCAGCTCTGAAATCTCCAGAACTGACTTGCATGCCTGATTGGTTTATGAAGTCTGTCTGACTCCGCAAGTTGGGAATAGAATTCATGTAGTTAAAGGGTAACAGGAGAGCGCTGAGGTGCTATTTTCCATTTGCACGCTCCAACTTTGTTCACCATTTCAGATTACAAGTCACGACGTCCGCTTTTCGCTCTCAGCAGACCTTCAGCTTTACGTGTTTGTCTGCTGTGTGCCAGAAGCGGACATTGCTCCCGCACAACATTATGTGTTGATCACTGGGGATCAGGTCGTTTTCTATGAGGTCTATGCTTTTCTGAAAACCAGTTAAACGCAAACGTGATGACTGGTAATGGATTTACTGACGTAGCGGTGAATCATCAATGCTGGCGGGTCATTCGCAGGAGGAGCGTTTACTGTTCCAAACCAGACAGGATTAGCCGGGCAAACGGAGCCACAAATGTAGGCAGGTATGCCCGCAAACGTACCCGCTATTGGTCTGTGGACATGGCCTGCAGAAATGGCGAGTAGTCTGGTCGGGGCGCGTCTAATCAAATCTTCCATCTCAGGCAGACCTCTGCACATCGTTTCGTCTAGCGTTGGTATGCCAGATGCAAATACGTGATGGTGCATAAACAGCAATGACGGAGAGCGGCATGCGTCACTAATTTGATTATCCAACCATTCCAGATGGTCAGTCACACTGCCGTAATCCTTATAATCAATCGTCGAATCCAGACCAATCAGGCGAATGCCACCGGTATTATGAATGAAGTGCAGGGCCTCTCCTTGGGCATCGTGCGCCCATTTGTTCTCATCCCAAACAGAACGCATCAGACTGCGGTCGTCTGAGTTACCCGGCAGGATCAACGAAGGGTAATTTTGCTGATTCAGACGGTCAGCTATCTTTATATAACCTTCCTGCCAATGCCCATCCGTTAAATCACCTGTAAGTATCAGTACGTCAGGTTGCAGATGTGCAAGCCAGTTCAGTACCTGGTCGAACCGAAGCAGGTGATCATTTTCGGATGAGGCGTGAATATCTGAAACCTGCGCTATCAGCATAAAGACCTCATACGATTATGGTGTGGAGCATAAGAACGTGATTTATGACTATGAATCCGGTTTCTAACATCATGTTTTTCACAACTATGGCAACAATGGACAGATTAATTAGGATCAGTAATTCAGAAAGTTGCGGCGAATCAGACTGGCTGCAAAGGCGTTCGGGAATTCACAATGAATCACTAAGTTCAATTCTGACTGCTCAGAGCCAATGTTAGCAGGGATGCGTAACGTCCGCTCATCGCTCATGGCTGACCTTCCTCACATGCGTCATTCGCTCAGTGCCAAGAGCAGACCTCAGCACGTTGAATGAGTTTGGATATTATACAAAATTCGGGTAACCGACAGGTTATCCCGAAAACGAAGCTAAAGCGGCGCAACGTTTTCCACTACATGCTGGAATACGTAGGGATCGGAAAGTAGTTCAAATTCTTCGTCATCTGGGTAAGTCACAGCTACGTGATAGCTTTCTCCGGCAAATGTCTTAACCGATTGTAGATCTTGCCAGTAAGTAGCCAGAAAAAAATGCTCCCAGCCACCTTGGGTTTCTCTACGCACACAAGCGCCTATGTTCCCAGATATGCTCTTAGAATGCTCTACACCTGTTTTCTCAAGGTGTTTCGCAAAAGCTTCAGCATGTTTTAGTGGAACACAACCGTGCCAGGTCCTTACAATCATTAGTGTTTCCTCTTTTAGTGGTAAGAATGTAACCATACCATCGGAAGTCACTTTATGGCGTATTTTCCAATTAGCATGCTTCGTAACTTAAAAACTAATTATTGGGATCAGCCAGCCTCCCTCTTCTTGTATGTCCGCTCATCGCTCATGAGGGACAATCATACTTAAATCTCCCACATTGCAGGAGGTTTGAGCATGAACACGTCACCGTGGAACAAAGACCGTATCATCGGACCAAAAAGACCGCTTCAGATATCTCATATCTGGGGGATTCGAATTAGACTTAAACTGGAAGGCAAAACGCGCGATTTAGCCCTGTTCAACATGGCCTTAGACAGTAAACTCAGGGGCTGTGATCTGGTAAAACTCAAAGTATCAGATGTTGCATATGGCAGTTCTGTTTCGAGCAGAGCAACGGTGTTACAACAGAAAACCGGTAGCCCCGTCCAATTTGAGATAACCAAAGGGACAAGAGAAGCAGTTGCAGCGCTAATAAAGCTGGGTAATCTGCACAGTAAAGACTACTTGTTCCAATCTAAGGTCGGTTCTTGCCAACACATTTCAACCCGGCAATACAACCGTATTTTTCATGGATGGGTAGGAAAGCTTGGTCTAGAAGATTCGCTGTACAGCACACACTCCATGAGAAGAACAAAACCTTACCTGATATACAAGAAGACCAAGAATCTCCGGGTCATCCAACTTCTGTTAGGTCATAAGAAACTGGAAAGCACAGTGCGATATCTGGGCATTGAAGTCGATGATGCGTTAGAGATCTCTGAGTCGATTGAAGTTTAAGGTTGTCAGGGCTGCAACAGCAGCCCTGTGCCAGGCGCGGACATTTCACGATTCTGCTTATGTGGCCAAAATCGGTATTCCACTACACTTTATAGAATTTATATCAATAGGTAAGATAAAATGAAGGTTAATTGGAGTTTCATTCGGTTACACAGACTCACCGTTCAGTTCATGATGTACTCAGAAATTATCACTGTCAGAGTTCATGAAAAAAATACAGGTAAGGGATTATCAGATGCCGTCTCTATACACACTCAATGACCTACTCGGGTTGCTTGTTTTTTCCCGGAAATATCACTTTCTCCACAATGATCTGGACCGCCTGTTCATTGCATGGGCTGAAGACCAAATCACCGAAGGAAATGATTCAGAGACTCTTTTAATTCTCGCTTCACTGGGGCTTGATAACCAACCTGAGCGGACCGAGGTTGAATTATTTATCTCACGGTACATGGCAGAGCAGCGGATAGATCTGCCACCGCTAAAAACAGCAGCATTGGTCTGGATTAAGCTGTTTGTGCGTCAACTTTCCCAGTTTGCGTCCATCCATGATGCAGAACAGAAAATGTATTTTCTGGTGTGTCATTGGCTTGAACCTGACGTAAAGATTTTCGCTGCGGTCGTCGATACCCTGAAATCGCTATACTGGCATCTCTTTGATGAATGGGGGGGACCAGGCACAAGCGAAGCAGCAAGGATGGAGGAGTCAGAATTCTTTGAGCTGATTAATCGTGCGATACTGCCCTATTCCCGTAAAATTGAGGACCCAGATTGGCTGGATCTGCTTGTTCGGTAATTTTTCCCAGCATCCTGATAGATGCATTTTCTGTGTGCATAATTCCATCAGATTTGACTTCCCTTTCGCATTTTACTTGAGTATATCCAGCAAGAATATCATCGTTCACCCGAGGAACCTTGGCATAAGATCGAACGTGATTTAACAGCCGCTCTGTGCCAGGAGCGGACATCAAATCATGCTATCAACATAAATGATGGTTTAGTAAAACCTCAAAGAAGTTAACCGGAGTAAAAAATGCGTAGGATCATTGTTGTGGAGTATGAAGAGCAATGGCATACCCGATATGAGGCTGAAAGGGGCTTATTACAGAACACGCTGGGGAAGGTAATTTCACAGGTTCATCATATTGGCAGTACGTCTATACCGGGGCTATCAGCAAAACCAATCATAGATATATTGCTGGAGGTATATGATCTGGATGAGCTGGATAAATTAAACTTTGCAATGGAGCGTGCCGGATACTGTGTTCGTGGTGAAAATGGAATTCCAAATCGAAGATATTTCACTAAAGGAGAAGAGCACCGTAGTCATCACGTTCATGCTTTTGGCGTAGGCAATCCTCAGATAGTAAAACATCTGGCGTTCCGCGATTATTTGAGAAAAAACAAGAAAGAAGCTGATGAGTATGCTGAGATAAAGCATGCTGCAGCACTGGCAAGTGAGGATAATATTCCTCTCTATAGTACTCTTAAAGCCGACTTTATCGCTCATCATCTCCGGCTGGCACTTAGAGACTACAAATAACAAAAGTTACTTTTGGCACAAATGCATGATGTGGTGGTACGTCCGCTCCTCGCTCGAAGCAGCCTGATGAGCTTCACCTACAGCAGTTTGGTGCCTAAAGCGGACATTGATTAACCCCGAAAGTAAATCCGGTAAGCAACCCTTCAGGGCTGAGTAGCCGAGTGACTGTTTGCGCTCATAGTTCTGTGCAATCACTTTAGTTTTTATTCAAAAAAATTGATGAAAAACACATTCACTTACATTTGTTTACTTAAAGCAGGCGATTTTAGAGAATACGTTACACAAAGAAAATGTGGCTATCCTCCTGCCGTAAAGAAACAAAAAAAAACGTGTCAAAATGATTTGCATATTTAATTTTCCATTTATGTTGTGAAAAGGAATTCAAAATAATGAGACATGTCCATTTTAGTATTTTTTCCATTTTTAATCATCAAGTGATGGCTTCAGCAATTTTGATTGTCTTTTTATTTTCCCCGGCACCATGTGGAGCATATGAGGAGATCGATCTCCCGGACGTGAAGGTTCTTTTAGATCCTCCTGAAATATATAGCAGGGGGGATGTGCTTTATTATAATGGAAAAATTACAGACACTTCTTACGTTGCTGTTTTGAATCTAACCATAAATCATGACATCAAAAAAATATCTATAAATAGCATTGGTGGTGATGCCAGAAATGCTATGGAGATAGGTGACTACATCTACAAAAATGGCCTCAGTGTTGATGTGCGTAGTGTTTGCGCTTCTGCCTGTGCTAACTATATTTTCCCGGCCGGGAAGAATAAATATCTAGGTAATAATTCATATCTTCTGTGGCATGGTGGTGTCAACGGCCCTGAGAGAGAAGTAACAGTATCAGGAAATATTTCTAAAGATGATTTTTTTATGCTTCAGGAATTTAAAAAATTAAAAAATGATGACATTGCATTCTATAGAAGAATTGGTGTGAACATCAGGGTGTCATTTTGTCCGCAATTAAAAGATGACTATAAAGAAAGATTTCCGGAGAAATGGTTTTCATACCCTCCGGAAGACTTGGAAAAATTTGGTATAAAAAACATTCACTATGCCATTTCAGCTTCTCAATGGATTCTCTCCATGAGAAATAAGCACGTTATTTTTGCCAGTTACTGTAATTAAGAGAAACAACAATGCGTGAGCTTTCTTTAAGTGAAATCCTTACGTCCTTTGTGAGTACCGCCCCATCATCTGTATCGGGGCGGATCGAGTGTGTATTTATTGACAGTGCAATCGCACTACGTTCAGAAGCTATATGTCACTTTCAAGCTTCCAGTGGGCGATGCTTTTCGTTGCACAATCGGGCTGTTGCGTGCATCACCAGCCAACTGCGTAAAGCCTGTTGCGGCAACCACGCTCCAGTCTTGGTTGAACTTGTGTGTCCAGTCCATATTCAGTGAATAGGCATAAATCCCGGAACCGGCATCATATTGACTAAACCCCGATGCGGCTGACTGTGATGAACTTACCCCGTAGTAAGTTTGCATATAGTTGCCTGTTCCCCAACTGCTGGTCAGCGCCATCGTCACGGTATTTTCCGATGAGCTATAAAGCGGGCTGATAATGCCGAAATGCAGGGCCGCGCCATTGTCCCGCTGAGAAAATGGCACCTCAGCCTGCAATTGCAAATGAAGCCAGTCGGTGACCTTATACCCCAGACCCAATGCCCCGATAGCCGAGCCTTTGACATCGCCCATACCCCGCAAGTCGTCACTGCCATCGCTCAGTGAGTCGCTGTCCACGTCATGATCCTTACGGCCTGCGCGATAGCTCAGCGCAGTACTGTAATCCAGCTTGCCGGTGCTGTTGCCGTAACCGATACCCCGCGTGGTACTCACGAAGAACCCATTATGCATCGAGTAATCAAGCACCAGGGCTGTCGTGACGCGGTTTTCATCCGAACCAGAATAAAGTGGCGTAACATCCACGCCTCCTCCCAACGTTAAGGCGTTACCCTGTTGTGGTTCTGCCGCAAGTGTTGGGGTGGCCAGTAACGCCAGCAGCGCGCCCGGCAGCATTTTTATCAGGGTGCGTCCTGAGAGTGAATAGGGGAACTTATGACGCAGTTCGAAGTTGCTCATTAAAGAAGTCCTTATGGATTCAAACGATTACGATGCAAGCGGGTTTTAAACGCCAGAACGCTCAGTTTGAATACGCACCCTAAAGTTCTCATGAGCTAAAAATGAAGAAATACTTAAGCACGTACCGGTGACACAAACCTGATAAATTTCCTGATACCGTTTTTTTCTTCAGACGTTCTTCATTCACTGTTGATAACGTAACTATTGTGAAAATTCTCCTCATCGAAGACGACCTGGATCTCGGCAACGGCGTACGTATTGCCCTTGCAGATCAAGGATTAGATGTCATATGGGTTCGCCGCAAAGTGGATGCGCTGCATCAACTCGATGCCTGCGTGCCGGAACTTGTGTTGCTCGACCTCGGACTGCCCGACGGCGATGGCATGAGCCTGATGGCGTACTTGCGCCAGCAGCTCAAGGGGATCCCCGTCATCATTCTGACCGCGCGCGGCACTCTGCAGGATCGCCTGTGCGGGCTGGATGCCGGTGCCGACGACTATCTCGTCAAACCTTTTATTCTTGCCGAGTTATTGGCCAGGGTGAGAGCCCTTGCGCGACGCAGTTACGGTTTTGAGAATGAGGTGATAGAAATTCGTGGGTTATCTCTCCACGTGCCGACTCGTCGCGTGACAGTGAGCGCGCGGAATGTTGAGTTGACGGCAAGTGAACACGCGCTGCTTGAAACTTTAATGATGCGCACTGATCGCGTGCTTACACGAAGGTTTCTGGAAGAAAGGATATTCGGCGCAAAAGAAAATATGAGCAATGCACTCGATGTGCATATGGGTAATTTACGTCGCAAAATCGGCGACGGCTATGTACGAACGGTGAGGGGCGTAGGGTATGTCATTGATACTGTGCCGATTCAGAAAGGGGCTGGTTGATGCGAAATTTTTGGCGCCACCTGAGAACTCCAACGCTCGTACGGCGAATTATGATCGCCCAGATGCTACTGCTTACACTGCTTTGGTGTCTTTTTCTGACCTACATTTTGTGGGAGAACTTGCGTAGCCCCCCTATGCTAACGGGCAACAATACCTACGAAACCATTCTTACATTGGTTGATCGTATGGATGATCGCCCGCAGGATCGCAACGCGGTGCTGGAAAAGTTCAGCACCGCGTTGCGGGAAGGTTATGGCGGAGGTGAAGATCCGAAACTGTCAATCAGCCTAATCGTTTGGAAGAATAAAGAGATAATTTATTCATCTGATGGCGCTCCGGCAGGGGTGACAAACACCCTGTATGGGAAAATTCAGAGCATTCAGAGTGAAGGTCGCACCTGGACTAGCCGTACTCTCAAGTCCGGGAGATCCGATGCGGAGGTAACACTTGTCACGCCTGCCGGCGGCTGGAACTTTTTTATATACCTGAACTCGCGTGGATACTACATATTGCCGCTACTGGTGTGCATTCCTTTTCTTTTGTTTCCCGCGTGGCTGTCAATCCGTATTGCAATGCGCCCCTGGAACAAGGTGATAAATGAAATTTCCTTACGAACTTCAGAAGATCTCTCTCCCTTAAAAGAAGTGCCAAAGCACATGGAGCTTCGCCAAATGGTGGACGCTACTAATCTATTTCTCGCCAGGGTGCGAGAGAGTTCTGATAGGGAACGGGTTTTCATTGCAGATGCCGCTCACGAACTGCGTACCCCACTGGCTGCGATGCGAATCAATGTGGAGGCTTTGCAGTCCTATGTAAGCAGCGATAATCAACAGGAGTTGCTTGCAGGGATTATTCGCAGCAACAGCCGTGCAGCGCGTCTTGTCAATCAGTTGCTGCTGATGATGCACAGCGAAGTGCGCATTGACACTGTTATGGAGCCTGTGCCGCTGACAACGCTCATACAAGAGCGAATGGCTGCACTGGCACCGCTGGCGGCTGAGCGCAGGATTGAGCTCGAATTCTACTCTGATGATGAAGTCTGGATCACAGGCGTCAGGGAACGCCTGATGTCGCTGATTGATAATTTAATTGAAAATGCCGTGAAGTACAGCCCTGAGGGCGGACGGGTTGAGGTAGATGTACGATCACTTGATAAATCTGCTCAGCTACGTGTTTCAGATGCAGGGCCCGGCATTCCATTTGAATTGAGGGAGCGCGTGTTCGATAGGTTTTTTCGCGATCCCAATCAGATACAAAGCGGGAGTGGACTGGGGCTTGCCATAGTCAAAGCGGTTGCGCAGCAACATAACAGCAGCGTATGCCTGAGTACGTCTGCAGAAGGTGGGCTCATAGTTACTGTTGACTTTCCAAACCACAAGTCCGCCTGAAAGAAAACATGATTTTGATACCAGCCCAGCGGAGGGCCTCTGTCAGAACAATGGAGTTGAAATTGAAATATTTGACGCTGTCTACACTATTATTTTCTATCTCAATCAGCGGGTGCGCCATAACCGTCAGCGAATTAAAAAGCAGTCAATCATCCTATGACGGCAGCTTCACGAGCAAGACGGAGCCCTCCGATACCTATCGAACCTTAAGACACATGGCAAGGCAGTGCCTGGAATATGAGGCATATTCAGGAAATCCGGTCATCGTATTAAGCGAGTTTGACGGTGAGCGCGATGAAGGTGAGATCAATCAAAAGCTCCTTGCGCAGGGACTGTTGATTAACAACACGCTAATTGAAATAGAAAGACATGATGGGGACAAAGCACAGGTCAGCCTATACACAACCAAGAACATCTTGAGTGTGGGCATCAGGTCGCCAAATATAAGTGATATCAAGCGCTGGGCTGACGGCGATAGAGCTTGCTAGAACGACACTCTCGTCAATACCGTGAAGCATCTCAGGCCATATGACTTAATCCCCCGTTGATTTACACACCGCGATTTAAGTAATGCCTTCATCAGTAATGAGAACAACTGCGAACGTCTGCTGTTCGCTCACAGCCGACCTTCAGCTCAAACAGTTCGTCCTCAACGTGCCAGGAACGGACGTTATGCTAAACATTGATGAGATGATTCGCTTGGAGCGTACGCTTAGCCAGTTTCTTTTGCAGAATGATAACGACGATGGGGAACCCTGATGCGGATATTGCACAAACCCCCAGCAACGTGTTCATATTTTGTGGTGCTATGGCGTGCCCCGGTAATAGAAAAGCAGACAGAAAAAATGCGACCGTTGTGATCAGGTACATTATTGATGACTGCAAAGAAGAGAATCCCGCTCGCTGCCTGTCATCAGGAAACTGAATGCTCACCGCCGAGGAGGAAACCAGACGACTGTAAGATGCACCGAGAAATAAAATAATAAATAGCGCCGGATGCGAATAGCCCATAACAGGTATTAGTAAAGCGAGTAAAAAAACGAAAGTTGACCCTGTAGCCAGACTCACTGCAGAAAAATGCGGAGTTAACGCGCCTGTCATTTTTGTTGACAGGTATCCTGCAACGCCCCCGGCGAAAAATAGCCATGGCAGCAGGTATTGAGAGGCCCCCAGTTGCTGGGTCATTAATGGTACCAGAACAGGAATGACCAGCATCGGGCTAAACTGTACCAGCGCATTACTGGAAGCGAACAGTAAAGTATTAACGTCGATAGGCATTGCGTGGGGTGTGTCGAAAGAGACTGGATCCTTAGGGATGATGGAAACAATCAGTGGCAATGCCAACAAACACAGCGTACTGATTAACCACAAAGCGACATGCCAGCCGTAATGAGCACACACAAATAGTATCGTGGGCGTTCCGACAATGCTTACCATCGAAAAAGATGCAATGACCGTCGCCAACATTTTTCCTCGCAAGTTAGCCGGGGCGAGATTTATCAATATACTGATACCCACCCCCAATGTTGTGCCTCCTACCAGTCCTGCGCAGAATCGTAATGCAAGAAGAAGGCTAAAGCTGGAGGTAAATGTCGTCAAAAGTGTCAGTAGGCAGAGTAGTGCCATATTGGCGATTAAAAAACGTTTCTTATTAAAACGACCAATCCAGTAAAAGGCGATAATTCCCGACAGGACCGCCCCGGAGGTATACATGCCGGATACGTAGCCTGAGAATGATACGGGAACGGCGAAGTCTGCTGCCATAAAAGCAAAAACAGGGTTGAACATCATATATTCCAGTGCATTTGTGAACTGGATAAACGCCATGACAACCGCTATCCGGATGAGGGCTTTATGATTAAACGTTGGTGTGATCAATGACATAGCAAGCGACCTGTAGATGAAAGATATCTGAGTTTAACTGCTATCAATGTTGTTCAGTAGATGGTAAAAATGGCACTTATTTTTATCATATATGGGATAATTCATGCGCCCAGCTCTTGATTTTAATACCCTAAAAGTGTTCATTGCGGTAGTTGAAAGAGAAAGTTTTGTTGGGGCATCGGAAGTCCTCGAAATGCCGACATCAAACGTGAGTCGTTGTATTTCTCAGTTAGAAGACAGACTGAATCTTCAGCTCATTGAGCGCAGCACCCGACATATGAAACTCACACAAGCGGGGCACCTGCTCTATACCCGGACGAAGCCATTACTGGAAGCGCTTGAACAAACTGAAACAGAATTAACGTTGCGGCAGATGCAGATCAAGGGGCCACTACGTATCTGTATTCCCAATGAAATAGGTCCTGCACTGCTGGGTTCTGTGATTGCCGATTTCGCCTGCCAGCACCCGGATCTGGAAATTAGCTGTGTCACAAATTTGTCTGGTCTTGAATCCCTGCGAGACGATCTGGATTTAGCCATTATTGTGAGCCGTGGCCAATTGGATGACAGTGATTACATAGCCCGTCATCTGGTAACTATTCCTTGCACCATCGTTGCAGCCCCCTCCGTTATTCAGCGTTATGGCATCCCTTCTCGTATACAGCAATTTGAAACATTACCCTGTATAACCACGGTAAATGCACTTAAAGGTGCTCCCTGGCAGTTTGTGAATAAAAAGGGGGGATTCGAGACGATTAAGGTTAAAGGCCATTACCGGGTAAACAGCGGAGAGATGGCAGGACGCGCAGCGGTAGCGGGTGTAGGTTTTGCTATTCTATCAAAACAGGCCTGCCAACCCTACATTGACGATGGACGGCTGATCGAGATTAAGTTTGAACAACCGCCAGCCCCACTTCAATTGTTCGCACTTTATTCAGACAGGCGTTATTTGCCCGCTAAAACACGAGCGCTTATTGAATACATACATCAGAATTTGAGCAATACATCCTTAGCGACCTAAGGATACATTAAACAGCCACAGAGAGTCCCGGTGTTACAATGGGTCTCTTAATGCGGAATGTCTGCAATTCGCTCATAGCTGCCCGTCAACTTTGTGCCAGAAGCGGACAACGTCGCTGGTTTCCTGACCCACAAAATCATTATTAATACCCAGCCCTTGTATAATATAAGTCACATAGCACCTAGAGTAAGGTAATGCGTGGCGTTCGCCTGAATCGCTACCCGGGCGGAATAGGCGCTTATATGCGCTATGTGAGGCAAGATCCAACGTATAGGTTGGTTGTGTCTGTAGAGGGGCATTTTCACTCCTGACGGGCGCAGTCAGCTGCGCCCGTTATTTAGTCAATCATCAATGATGATTACTTCGCTGCATCACGTAGAGCCTTTTCAATAAAGGCGACTGAACTCTCAAGCGCCTGTACCGCTTCTGGCTGCAACGTGGAGAAGAAATGCCAGGCGTGGAACATGCCCGGCCAGACTTCCAGATTTACGCGTACGCGGTTATCACCCAGGTGAGTTGCCAAACGCATCGCGTCGGTCAGCATCAGTTCGTTTTCACCTATCTGAACGAGCACCGGCGGCAGGCCCGTTACATCAGCAAACACCGGTGATGCCATTGGATGGTTAGGCAATGCATCGCCGAGGAAAGTACGTGCGAGAAAATCAAGACCCGCTTTGGTGTTCAGAGGATCAAGGCCTTCTCTGTTGGTCATAGAGACACCCGTGTGCTCAAGGTTAGCCCAGGGTGAAATAGCGACCCCGCCGGCTGGAAGCGGCAGGCCCTTGTTGCGTGCCGCAACCATAACGGTAACCACCATCGCGCCGCCCGCAGACTCGCCCGCCAGCACGATTTTGCTGGCGTCAAAGCCCTGTTCAATCAACCACTCATATGCACGAACGGTATCGGTAACGGGCGTAGGGAAAGGATACTCCGGTGCCAGTCGGTAATCTGGCATGTAAACCCGTGCGCCCAGCATGCTGGCATAGTTGCCACCAATACCGTGATAGCCAGCAGATTCACCGACAATGTATGCCCCACCGTGGATGTACATAACGATGGCATCGGTTTTTAGATTTTCAGGAGTCACCAGCGTTCCCGGCACGCCCCCCATATCGACCTCAGTAAAGCCAACACCTGCAGGTGCAGGATTTTTAGCCAACATACGGGTATAGGCGTCACGCACTTCACTCATTGGCGTTACGGTATCTTCACCCGTAAGGATTGGTCCCAGACCGGCCAGGCTTTCTGACCATTCTTTTACGGCTTTCTTAGTTTGTTGATTCATCATCGGTATTCCTGTTTGCATTTGCGTTAAAGTTGAACAGGAATATATAATATACCAACATTTGGGGAATGTGCTTCCCATATAAGGGTACAACAACGACCATATTGGATGAGAAAATATAGTATGGAGATCAACAGCATTGGTGATATCGCCGCGTTCGTCGCGGCTGTAAAAGCCGGGAGTTACACACACGCCGCAAGTTCCCTTGGGCTTACACGTTCTGCGATTGGTAAAAGTATCGTCCGGCTCGAAACGCGTATGGGGGTTCGTCTTCTTAACCGTACCACCCGAAGTCTGAGTCTTACCGATGAAGGGAGGGTCATGTTTGATCGTTGCCGCCAGATACTTGAGGACCTGGAAGAAGTCGATGCCGCCATGGCCATGCGCAGGGGTAAGCCAACGGGGACTCTCCGGCTGAGTGCGCCGCTTTCTTTTGGGCAGCGGCATATCCTTCCCATTCTGGATATTTATCTGAAAAAGTGGCCGGAAATTCGTGCCGAAGTGTCCTTTAGCGACAGGTTTGTTGACCTGATAGAGGAAGGCTTTGATATTGCCATTCGTATAGGTGAACCTCGTGATGACTCACGTATTCTTACCCGCACGATTGCTTCGCAGCATATTGTCACTTGTGCATCCCCCGAGTACTTATCTTCACGGGGCGTTCCGGAAACACCCGCAGACTTAACCAGGCATGACACTATTTTTCTTCTGAGTGCAGAAAAGAGACGCAGTTGGCGGTTTGCGACACCGGAAGGCACTTTTGTGTATGAAGGACCCGGGCGGTTAAACCTCGACAGTTCGGAAGCCATGCGGGCATCGGCAATTTCCGGATTCGGTATCGTTCACTTACCCACCTATATGCTTGGAGAAGATTTGCGTAGCGGTAAATTGATACCGGTGCTTGAGAAGTATCCTTTCCCTCCGGAACCTATTCGACTCATTTATCCCAGTAAACGACATTTATCCCCGCGAATCCGGGCCTTTATTGACCTGCTTGTGGAAAGCTGGGAGCAAGGTTTACCTTGGGAATAAAGTATATCCAAACGCAGTTGTCCGGCAGCATTTTCAGGCACAATGTCCGCTCCTCGCTCATAGCTGCCCGTCAACTTTGTGCCAAAAGGGGACATTTTCAAATCTCGATCTATTCATAAACGGGTACCCGTTCTTTAACCCTCAAAGACTGTATTTTTACATTTTTATACTTGTTTTTAAGAAAACTGTTGACCATGGAGAACGATCGTTCTACCTTCATCTCATGAATAAGAAGCCAACAGATACCCGCGAAAAAATCCTGACTACCGCTGAGCAATTGATTTACAGGAATGGAATTCATGCCACAGGCATGGACCTTCTGGTCAAGACCTCAGGCGTAGCAAGGAAAAGTATTTATCGCTATTTCGCGAACAAGGATGACGTGGCAGCAGCCGCGTTGAAAGAACGTGATGAACGCTGGATGCACTGGTTCAGAACTGAATCTGATAAAGGTGATACTCCTCAGAAGCGCATTTTGAATATGTTCAGTGTGCTCAGGGGCTGGTTTGATTCAGAAGGCTTTCGTGGTTGTGCTTTTATAAATACAGCCGGAGAAGTTGGTGATCATAACGACCCCATTCGTCAGATAGCAAAGCTGCATAAACAAAAATTGCTGGATTACACGCTCGATCTTACGGAGCAATTAAACATTGAGCAACCTGTCGTTCTGGCCAAACAGTTGCTGACTCTGATAGAGGGCGCAATCACCATATCCTATGTGATGGGCGATAGCAGCGCCGCCGACAGTGCAAGGGAAGTTGCGGAACGTTTGCTGGAACAGGTCTCTCCTTAGGTCTGAGTAACAAAACTGTTTCTATTTATAGTTCCAATTTTACGGGAGTTTTTACCATGTCCGATACACACACTCGCCACCCACTTCCACCTTTCACTCACGAATCGGCGACTGAGAAAGTTCGGCTCGCTGAAGATGGCTGGAACAGCCGCGATGCCGAAAAAGTATCGCTGGCGTACTCACTGGAGACCAAATGGCGGAATCGAACAGAGTTTGCAAATAATCGTGAAGAAGCCAAAGAATTCCTCACACGTAAGTGGAACAAAGAACTTGAGTATCGTCTCATTAAAGAGCTGTGGACGTTCGGTAGCAACCGCATTGCTGTTCGATACGCTTATGAATGGCGTGACGACTCAGGTAATTGGTTTCGTTCTTACGGGAATGAAAACTGGGAATTTGAAGCAGATGGCCTGATGCACCGTCGCTTCGCCTGTATCAATGACATGCCTATCAATGAAGGTGACCGCAAGTTTCACTGGCCCCTGGGGCGTCGCCCGGATGACCATCCGGGGCTGTCGGAGTTAGGTCTGTAAATTTGACGGTTATCTCGCCAGAAGCGGACCTGCAGGGGTTTTAAATGGCCACCTCATGAAGTGGCCAACTTTTATCGACCGCTTCACTAATGATCCAGATAGAGGTAGTGCATCCAACTGGTCATACGCAGCAGTACTTTACGCATCACTGAAACATGGGCGAAATGGTCTGAGTACACGGCCACTTGTGCGTAAATACCATCAGGCAAAACGTCAATTTCATTGTTTGGCGCCAGTTCAATGATGGCAATCACGCTGTCGCTGCCCGCGACGTTACTCAGTGACTGAAGAGCACCCTGAGCCTGATATGCCCCTCCTGGTACTACGGGAAGAATACTGGTTAATTTTCCAGAAAATACTTGCCCTGGGAGTGCGTTGAATACAACTTCAGCCTCATCGCCAGCCTCGAGTCGTAGCAGCGAGTTTTGTCTAAACTGAGCTATGATTTGCCTTTTTTGCTGAGGAATAAATATCATTACCGGGCGCAGGGGAAGGGAAGCCGCATATGTTCCAGGTCGAATCAATACCTGAGTTACATAACCGTTACTCGGGGCTCGAACGACGGTTTGCTCAAGATTATATTTAGCTTCGGCTAGCTGAGCTCTGATACTCACTATTTGCGATTGCTCCCCGTTCAGCACACTGTCTAACTGACTTCGAATCTGTGACTGCTCGGCAACCGATCCTTTCACAAGCGCATCCTGAGCCAGGTAGTTTTGCCGGGCATTATCAATATCGCTTTCAGAAAAAGGGTTTACACGCGCTTTGCTCCCGGTAAGGTAACGTTGGTAGTCTTTATATAAACGATCGCGTTCGGCACTGACGCGCGATGTATTAGCGATAGCGCCCTCTAATTGTCCCTTGAGTACTTGATTATTGTGAATAGCCGTCACCAGATCAGCTTGTAATTTATCAACACGAGCCTGGAAGCGGGTTGGGTCGATCCTGAAAAGAAGGTCGCCTTTTTTCATTAACGTATTTTGTTTATTGGTTACCTCACTAACAATCCCCGTTACCTGAGGAGTAATAGGAATTGAAATAACCGCTTTCTGCGCCAAATCTGTATAGGGATGGTTGTAATTCATCAATAAAATGAGCGCGCCAATTAAAAAAACGCCACCTAAGGCCGCAGTGGGTATTGTCCATTTATTTACCGGTATTTTGAAAATCTTAAATATTGCCCACGCAAAGGCGACATAAGTCAGGATAATGAGTAAATCCATCGTGTTACTCCAATGGAGGAATGTTGGTGTTTACCAGTTTTTGTTCTAATTCCGTGACCCGTCGCTGCAACTGGGTCAAGGAAGCTTCCTGAGTTTGCATGCCCCATCCGCGTTCGGGACGATACAATGTGGCCCATATCCATAAAAACGGCCAAATAACATGTAGCGTAAATAAACTTACCCAGCCTGCCACGTGGATAGCATCAGCATGAGGATGATTTCTGGATTTGGCAATGAGATAGGGAATATCATGAAGAATAATAATCCCATAGAAGATAATGAGGAAGACTACAATAAGGACACCCAACGCAAAATAATTCAGGAACATAGCGGCCTTGAACCTCAATAAGTGGTGTTGAGTAAATAATAGACGTTAAATAACATTGCCGCCTTTTTTTTCTGTGCATTAATACACTATACTGAATGTTTACAGAGTACTTAAATTTAAATTCATGAAATTAATACCGTTTTATTAAAGACGGACTGCTTTTCATAGTGCTTTCTCAGCACTCATTTGAAGAAAAAACATTTAATATAACTATATTCCACCAGCAAAGGGTTTTAAGGGAGCCAAGTATGGTGATGCGGTTCGCAATTTATCAGTTCAAAATGGTCATCTTATTAATACTATTACTGGTAAACGCGAAGACTTTTTCCGCCGGTGGGGACCTCATCAAGAAACGGGCCGATGCGGTTCTTTCACTGATGACCTATACGGTGGTGCCTGATATCACCGCCAGCGACCTCAATATCCGCAATACATCCAACGAGAGTACGGCGCTCACTCTTACCCAGATCGGGGGCGGAGCTACGTTGAGTGAAACGGTCCCCATCTATCTGGAAGGTGTCCTGGGATATAGCCGATACGATCCGCAGTTTGTTGTCTCCAATGGCAGCGAGAGTCGTAATATCCCGGTCAAATGGAACAGTGCGACCGCCACCGGGGGCATTGGCTGGGACATCCGCCTGCTTAAAGATAAATTGGGGGGTAACCTGGTATTACGCCCGATCGCTAACTTTTCGTTAGGTACCGTGGCGAGTGATTTACGCATCGGCGCCCGGGTGCTTGAACGCCAAAGCGGCGGTGAGTACGACTTCCTCGACGGTGGACGCCTCAATGCCTACGGGTTGGGCGGAGCACTGATGCTTGACTACGAACTGTTCTCTAAGACCCAGGATATTGACCTGGAATTACGCTATTCCTATCAGCATTTGCAAAGTTTCGCCAATAGCCCGGACGTTGTCAGCGGCAACGCCAACGCGGAAAATATCGGGCTATATCTGCGCCGTAGAGCGCCAATAGCCGACTGGACGCTATTGGGTAAACCAGTACGGTATGTAATGGAAGGTGCACGTACAGAATACCTTGGAAATCAACGAGGTCAGTTGGGTTTTGATAGCTTAAATTCGTTAGGACTGGGGCTGGAACTCGACAGCAGCAAGTATGATGTTGTGATCAGCCGTACACGCGTGGTCGCACGCTACATGTTCGGAAATAACACCTCGGGTTACGGTATCGGCATGGCATTCAGTTTTTGATTGCGCAACCAGGCCGGTGGCGATTTCAGGGCATCGGGACAAGAGGTAGACTTTTTAAGTATTCGGCTGTCAATTTAAACTTTCTACAGTTCACCGTGCAAAAAGCGTTACCGTTGCTGCGCGAAGGGGGCTCGGTGATCCTGACCGGTTCGACGACGTTGATTCAGGGCACCGAAAGTTTCAGCGTGTACAGCGCGAGTAAGGCGGCGGTGCGTAATTTTGTCCGCTCATGGGCGCTGGATCTGAAAGGGCGCGGCATTCGTGTGAACGTCGTCAGTCCGGTACCGGTACGCACGCCGGGTCTTGGCGGGCTGGTTCCTGATGAACACCGTTAGGAATTATTTGATGCGCTCGCCGCACAGGTGCCGCTGGGACGACTGGGTGAGCCGGAAGAAATCGGTAAAGTGGTGGCGTTTCTGGCTTCCGATTCCGCCAGCTTTATCAACGGCACTGAGCTGTTCGTAGACGGCGGTATGGCGCAGGTGTGATGCGCGATTAATACCAAGGATAAAAAAAAACCGGCCAGCGGTAATCCACTGGCGTTGTGCTTTTTCAGAAAGCCTATCAGAACATCAATACCATCCACGGATAGGCAATCAGCATCATGCCGCCGAGGAAGATAGCACCGAAGATGGTGCCAAGACGCCAGTAGTCTTTGGTTGGCAGATAGCCGCTGCCGTAGTAAATCGGGCTCGGGCCGGTGCCGTACGGGGTGATGATCCCCATCACGCCCAGCGATGTCACCATCATCAGGCAGTAAACCGGCATGTTGATGCCCGGAATAGCCGCCGCAATAGTCAGCATTGCCGGTAACAGCGCGGTGGTGTGTGCCGTGGTGCTGGCGAATAAATAGTGCAGCATGAAGAACGCAATCAGCAGCATGACGGCCGCCACCTGCGGGTCGAATCCGTCGAGCAGTTGTCCGCCTTCTTTACCCAGCCAGGCAATAAATCCGACGCGGGCCAGACCATCCGCCAGTGCCACCAGCGTTGCAAACCATGCAAAAGTGTTCCAGGCCGGTTTGTTGCTGGTGATGTCGTTCCAGTTCAGCACGCCGGTCCACAGCATCAGCACCACAACCAGCAGCGCAGCCATGGCAGGTTCAATCCACGATGCAGCAAAAATCCACATCAGCAGGGCAGAACAGACGAAGATCAGCAGCAGGATTTCGTTGCGTGACAGCTTACCCAGTTTGTCGAGTTCGCTTTTCGCCCAGCGCGGTACCTCATCATTGATTTTCACTTCCGGCGGATAGAACCAGTAGGCCAGCAGCGGCATGGTCAGGATCAACAGCACGCCCAGCGGCAGGAATGCCAGGAACCACATGCCCCAGGAGATGGTAAAGCCGGTGATGCTTTTGACTAACGCCAGCGCCAGCAGGTTCGGCGCAAGTGCAGAAAGAAACATCGAGCTGGTGATACACGCGGCGGTAATCGCCACCCACATCAGATAAGAACCGATTTTACGCGCACTCGGGTCATTGGGCTTGGAGCCGTATAACGGTGGCAGATTGGCGATAATCGGGTAAATCGTCCCGCCGCTTCGCGCGGTGTTGGACGGCGTGAAGGGCGCCAGCAAAAGGTCCGCAAAGGTAATGGCATAACCTAACGTCAGACTGCGGCGACCGAGATATTTCACCAGAATCAGCGCCAGACGGCGGCCAAACTGCGTTTTGTCATACCCAGCGGCAAACATAAACGCACCAAAAATCAGCCAGACTGTTGAGTTACCGAAGCCGCTCACCGCCCATTTGAAGGCTTCAGTTGGCATCTTAAATTTAGGGTTGGCGATTTCTTCCGGGCTGAATAACAGCCACTGGCTGAACAGGGCGATGACGACAACACCGGTCAGGCCAATTACCGCGCCCGGCAGGGGTTCGAAAATCAACCCGACAATCACGCCGACGAAGATAGCGAAGAAGTGCCATGCATAAGGTTCAAGCCCCGCAGGCACTGGCGTCAGCAGTAACAGCACCGCCACCAGCACCGGCAGGAATAGCATAATCAGATGTTTTTTTTGACTCGCGGCAGGCGGTGCGGCCTTGGCGGGATCATTGAGCGTGGATGTGGGTTTCATAAATTTTATCTGCCCGTAATTGAGAGTGAGCCTGATGCCCCGGTTATCGTGTCTTGGTTCAACGAAGCCTTTATTATGCTTTATCAGAAATGTGTTAAGCGGTACGTAACGATGATGCAGCCTTTGTGAAGCAATTAAGACATTACTATTATTCTTAAGATAAATGACACGAGCCATTCACTTATATTTAAATGAATGTCATTACAAAAATTGTGGTTATTTATTTCCTGAAAGAGTCCGCTTATGTGAATGTAGAGTAAATTTGAGTAAACGCCAACATTCAATCCAACTTGCTGATTTTGCAGGTGAGATTTTTTATGTTAATCTAAAGTTGATTTTTGTCAACTCATCATTAACACTTGAAGGTGGTATTGGTTTTCATGTCGGGTAAATAAACAACTCCTGCTTCCAGCACGTTTATAACGCCATTTTCATCGCCTGATGCAAATAAATTAGCCAACAGATTTCTATATTCGCCTGCTTCGTATTGCTTAATTAATCGGTAGTTTTCTAACGATAAGTAATGCGGCCACGGAAAAATTCAAGACTTACATATTTCGGAGTTGATCATAATGAATAAGCTAACCCCGGTTCTAAATCCGCTCACGCTTCCTAACGGCGCGGTGCTGAAAAACCGTCTGCTGATGGCACCCATGACCACCTGTACCGGCTTTTATGACGGTACCGTCACCAGTGAACTGGTGGAATATTACCGCGACCGTGCCGGCAGCATCGGCACCATCATCGTCGAATGTTGCTTCATAGATCGTATGGGCCCGGCGTTCCCCGGCGCTATCGCTATCGACAGCGACAACAAAATTTCCGGTCTGAAGAAAATTGCCGATGCCATTAAATCCAAAGGCTCGAAAGCGATTTTGCAGATTTACCACGGCGGCAGAATGGTGGAACCGGAACTGATCGGCGGCCGTACGCCTGTCGCGCCAAGTGCTATCGCTGCTCCGCGTGAAGGCGCAACCCAGCCGAAAGAACTGACCGGTGAAGAAGTGGAAACCATGATCACCAAGTTTGGTGATGCCGTTAACCGTGCGATCAAAGCAGGCTTCGACGGCGTAGAAATCCACGGCGCTAACACCTATCTGATCCAGCAATTCTATTCGCCGAACTCCAACCAGCGCACCGACCAATGGGGCGGTGACCGCGACAAACGCGCCCGTTTCCCGCTGGAAGTGCTGGAAATCACCCATAAGATGGCAGAACGTTTCGCCGACAACTCTTTCATTATCGGCTACCGTTTCTCTCCGGAAGAGCTGGAAGTGCCGGGCATCCGCTTTGACGACACCATGTATCTGCTGGAAAAACTCGCCGCGCGCGGGCTGGACTACGTGCATTTCTCTGTCGGTCAGCTGCTGCGGCCTTCCATCGTTGATACGCAGGATCCGACTCCGCTGATCACCAAATTCCGCGCCATGCGTTCTGAAACGTTGGCCAAAGTGCCGGTAATTGGCGTCGGCGGCGTGATCAACAAAGCCGATGCCGAGAAAGGGCTGGAATACGGCTTTGATCTGATTGCTGTCGGTAAAGCCTGCATCGCCTATCCGGACTGGGCCGATCGCATCATTAATAACGATCACCTCGAGCTGTTTATCGACAGCCACAAACGCGAAGAACTGAATATCCCTGAACCGTTGTGGCGCTTCTCACTGGTTGACGCCATGATCCGCGACACCAGCGTTACTGGCCGTAAATACAAAGCCGGTGTATATCAGGAGAAAGTCGAAGCCGAAGCGCTGAAGCTGAAAATCAGCGTTACGCTCGACACCGACCGTATTACCGACATTGCGCTGGTCAAAGACGATTCGCTGGACGTGGACTTCACCACCACGTTCGAGAGCCTGCGTACCCGTATGCTGGTCGCCAACAGTCCACACGTTGATGCGATCACCGGCGCGACCACGCAGAGTGAGGCGCTGAAAAAAGCCGTTTCCCGCGCACTGGCGACCTCCAGCAAAGAGCATGTTATTGAAGAAGGCGGCAATCCGCAGGCGCCGCAAAACTTTGACGTTGTGGTCATCGGCAGCGGCGGCGCAGGTCTGGCCGCGGCGATTCAGGCGCATGACGAAGGCGCGCATGTGGTGATTATCGAGAAGATGCCGACCATCGGCGGTAACACTATCAAAGCCTCAGTCGGGATGAACGCAGCAGAAACGCGTTTCCAGAAACTGAAAGGTATTGAAGACAGTAAAGAGCTGTTTTATGACGAAACGCTGAAAGGCGGCAAGTTCAAAAACAACCCGGTCTTGCTGCGTGAGTTTGTGGAACTGGCACCTGAAGCCGTCGAATGGCTGGCAGCGAAAGAAATTGAACTGAACGACATCACCATCACCGGTGGGATGAGCATCGACCGTACGCATCGTCCGGCAGATCGTTCAGCGGTAGGTGGCTTCCTGATCAGCGGTCTGGTGAAAAACATCAACAAGCGAGAAATCGAAGTGCTGCTGGAAACGTCAGTCGCGGAAATCCTGTCTGATAATGGCGTCGTGACCGGTGTGAAAGTGGTGGATGAATATAACGACAGCCGCATTCTGAATGCGAAAAGCGTGATAGTCGCCACCGGTGGTTTCAGTGCTAACCGCGAGATGGTGGTGAAATATCGTCCTGAACTCGATGGTTTTGTGACGACCAACCACGCGGGCGCGACCGGCAGCGGTATCGCCATGCTGCAAAAACTGGGCGCAGACACCGTGGATATGGGTGAAATTCAGATCCACCCGACGGTTGAGCAAACCACGTCCTATCTGATCTCCGAAGCTATCCGTGGCGGCGGGGCGATCCTGGTCAGTCAGGCCGGGAAGCGTTTCTACAACGAGATGGAAACCCGCGACAAAGTGTCTGCTGAAATCATCGCCTTACCGGAAAAAAGCGCGTGGGTTATTTTCGACGAACAGGTGCGGTCGAATAACAAAGCGGCCGATGAGTATATCGCCAAAGGCTTTGTGATCAGCGCACCAACGCCGGAAGAACTGGCGGTGAAACTGAATATGGATCCTCAGACGTTGTCGGACACCCTGCTGCGCTACAACCTGTTTGTGGTGGAGAAAAAGGATGAAGACTTTGGACGTACCACCGCGCTGCGTCATCCGCTCAATCAGGGACCGTTCTTTGCCATCCGCATCGCGCCGGGCGTGCATCACACCATGGGCGGTGTGACGATCAATCCGGATACCGCCGTGCTTGATGCGCAAAAACAGGTGATCACCGGTGCATGGGCTGCAGGTGAAGTGGTCGGCGGTATCCACGGCGCGAACCGCATCGGTGGTAACGCTGTCGCCGACATCATTATCTTCGGCATTCTCGCTGGTAAGAATGCGGCGGCGCTGGCGAGACAATAACCGTCAGAATGTGAAAGACTATAAATGCGAAAACCCACGTGCGAGCGTGGGTTTTTTTATGGACAAAGTGATGCTTCAGCCAAATGTCTCACGCAAGGCCTGAATAAAACTGCGGATTTTCACAGTTTGCCTTAATCCTGCCGGTGTCAGCACATGCATAGGTCGTGAAGGCCCGTCGTAATCCGGTAACACCTGCACCAGTCGTCCCGCCCTGATTTCTTCACTCAGCACATCTTCCGGCCCCAGCGTGACGCCATATCCGCTCACGGCGGCGTGCAGCAATGCCCGCCAGTCATTGGAGCGCAGACGGCCTGCAGGCTGGATTTCCTGCATTTTCCCATCCTGGTAAAATTGCCAGCGGCAGGGTGCCTGAGGGGACCAGATACCGTAAACCAGACAGGAATGGGCGGCGAGATCCGCCGGTGTTTCAGGTACACCATTTTGCGTGAGATAACCGGAGGAGGCGCAGGCAATCAGCCGGTACGGTCGCAGCGGATAGGCAATCATCTGGCTGTCGCTGAGTTCACCAATTCGCAGGATCACTTCGTAACCTTCTTCAACCGGATCGACTATCCGGTCACTGAGCGTCAGCTCGACCTGCGTTTCGGGGTACTGCGCCAGATACTGCGTAATGAAAGGTGCCAGCGAGGACGTGCCAAAAGTCACCGGCGCATTCACGCGCAACGTGCCGGAGGGCGTGACTTTCATTTCCAGCGCGATGGCATCAGCAGCCTCGGCCTCAGAAAGCACGATCTTACAGCGTTCATAATAGCTGCGCCCTATGTCTGTCAGGTGCTGACGCCGAGTCGTGCGGTTAATCAGCGCCGTCCCCAGCCGGGATTCGAGGCGCGCGATATGTTTCGCCACCATCTGCGGCGAAATGCGTAATGTTTCTGCCGCCGCCGCGAAAGAGCCCAGATCGGCAGTTCTGACGAACACATTCATGCTGGTTAAACGATCCACGATTCCCTCTTATTTGTTGTTTGTTTATGCCTGTGAAGGCGATTTATCAATAATGAGTGTGGAATTATTCTTAACCTATCGACAACAAAATGAAAGGTGAGAATCATGAAAATAGGCATTATTGGTGCAGGGTTTGTGGGCAGGGCGGTGGCTAAACTGGCGATCAAGGCTGGACATCAGGTTATGCTCAGTAATTCACGCGGCCCTCAGACGCTGTTCAGCCTGAAGCCGATGATCGGCTGTGAAATTGGTAACGCGGCAGACGCCGCTTCTTTTGGCGATGTTGTGCTGATTGCCGTGCCACTGACGGCTATCGGGCAACTGCCGGTGGCGGAAATCGGTGGAAAACCGGTAATCGATGCAGTGAATTATTACCCTGAACGCGACGGGCAGATTGCTGAACTTGATGATCAGACGACGACTACCAGCGAATATCTCGCCGGTTTTCTGCCACACTCCAAAATCACCAAAGCGTTCAATGCGATTCAGATGACGGATCTCGAGAGCGACGATTTGCCTGCTGGCGATCCGCAACGTCGTGCGCTGCCCGTCGCCGGTGATGATGCCGAAACGAAAAAGGCAGTGATTGCGCTGTATGACGCCTTTGGTTTTGACGCTGTTGACGTCGGCGCACTTACAGAAGGTTGGCGCTTCCAGCGAGGCATGCCGACCTATTGTGTGCGGATGACGGAAAATGAATTAAAGGCAGCGCTGGAAAGGGCGGTAAGACCGAAACCCGCGGGCATATAATAGAGGGGACTTTACCTTGCTCGTCCCGCTTCGCAGGGGGACGAGTTGATCAAGCTTCAGTTCTCAGCGACAACCGTATGGTTATCGCAATCCCGGCGATTGGGGCGATGGCCATGATAATCATCAGCGTTGAAAGCATCTTTGCGGCACGAGTCCGGCTGAACAAATCACGCATCCTGTATTTATACAAAGATATCCCCTCCTTTTACAGACCTGAAAAGAGTGTTGTCAGATAAAATATCAGCTCAATATTATTATAGTGCTCCGACCCTGAAGTCATTAATCCTTTGGTTCTTAGTTGGAGAAAGTCAGTAATGATATTCATCATCGAAATATCAGTGGCGAAAACATCTATTTTTTGAATTAAAATAGGCGATAACTTAAGGTATAAACCAATAAAAAGAGAGTGCCGCTGTGTTCTCTTAAAGGGTATAATCACATTTTTATTTAGTGTGGAACTCTAAAAATAATGCATTTTGAAACACAAAGAGACAACCTCAATGCACATATTAAAATAATTTTTGATTCCCTTATTCCATATTCGACAGAACTTACCGTCATGGACGGCAGTGAATTTTTTATTACTGATGAAAACAATACTTCGTTTGTCTATTTAGTTAAATCGGGTCATTTTCTCGTCAAAGACATCTCGGCTGGAATGAGTATTAAAACAGTATCAGCACCCTACATTCTAGGTATAGCTAAAGGTTTATATCCGGAGCAAGTGAGTCTTTTAGCAATTCAACATATTTCAGAGGGTGTGATTTATCGGTTAGAAAGTCAGAAGGCCATTGAAATTATTTCAAAAAAACAATGCTGGAGTTCTCTGGCGCATTGTCTGGCATTTCAGGTCGGTTTTTTGTCCAGCCGGTACTATGATATTTCGCATAGGAGTAGCTATCTGGTGATTAGGTCATTGTTGATCGAAATGAGCAATGAGCCAGATGAAATAATCCGAAATTACAGTATTGAAAAATATATCTCCGAAAGATGTTACCTTGGCAGAAGTGGAATAATGAAGATTCTTTCAGATCTGCGTAAAGGCGGATATGTTGAAATAAAAAGAGGAAAGCTGATAAAAATTATTAAACTCCCTGAAAAATACTGATGACTTATGAGGGAGTCACCGATGACTCCCTCATAAAATCATTAATCGTAGCGTATATTAAATGTCGCCTTACCATTAGCCTTACCCGCAACTACTTTATCCATCATCTGGTAGTATTCAACACTGAATAATAACGAGGTTGTCCCCATCACGTCTGACGTGAAGGGGATATCTTTCCTCAACTCAACGGGTTGACTGTTATGCTTGATTCTTAGACTGATCCCTTCGGCACTGCCTGAGGTTTTATCTAATGCAATCAGTCCATTAGAAGGTTTTGCTTCCGGCTCTGTGCCATCAAATACAATACTGTATTGCATTTGGGCATCACAATTGAGATCAATTCTGAAATTTCGCTCGCCTACGCTGCTACCCGGCCCTTTGAAATCTTTAACATCAAAGCGTCCTAAATCAACGTGAATATTTTCATCGGAAAGTGTACACGCAGAGGGCGCGATTATGGTACTGCCAATATTAATGTGAGTAATATCACTCCCGCCGTCAGTCATTAATTTAGCATAACGCCCTGCGGATAAAACGCCTGCCGTTGTTTTTCGGTCATTAGTTTTAATCAACTCAAGTTTGTATTGTGTATTGACCGGAATATCACGTTGGCAAATCGTACTGTTACATTTTAAATCAAGATCCCAGGGGAATGGGTGTTCACTTAATGATAAACGATATCCGACCCCCGGAATGTTTGTACTGTAAATGTTGTTTTTTAATAAATTACCTAAATTAATTCTGGCGTTTATTTTACCGCCCCCCTGACAGTTGAGTATCTTACTGACTCCGCCACTGGAGGGGTCCGTCAATACCTGTTCATAAAGCACGTAACCCGCCGGACGATTGTGCGGGATCACGATATGTCCGGGGGTAAATGTCAATTCCCTCGCTTGCTCAGTCGATGTGCATTGAGCATGGCCTTGTATAGAAAAAAAGAAAAGAAAAAACACCCCTGTAGTCGTGAGTAATAGTGGCCTTTTTGTCACTGGCTTTCTTGTTGTTCCTGGCTGTAACATTATTTATCTCCTAAACACATAATCCATTAACTTCAACCATTGAGAATTTTTTTACTTTACTGTCTTTGGGTAGAGCGGGAAGTTCAAACGCTGCCTTACATTGCTCATCCTCTTCTTCTCCCCACTTCACGGTCACGATCCCTTTTTTGGGCATGCCAATCAAATACACCAAGCCATTATCTGCAACAATACTGTTGCTACTGTTTTCACCTGCTGTTGCTGTCGCGCCGAAGGGGATTTCACGATTGTCGGGACGCGATAATGTCATTAATACACGTTCTCCTGTTCGGACATTAAAGTCAGCTAATACTAATGCACCATCACCAGGGATGACATTATTCATCGTTGTGGCAATCTCTAAATTACTGCCCAGAGAATCTGTGTCGAGACCAATTGCATTGTTCCGGTAGGGCTGTATATTGGGCACAACGGCATATCCCCGGCTGTCGGTTTTGATGCCGACACCATTTGTAATCGAAATATTTTCCTGATCAGGTATTCTGACCAATGCAATAGGCGCATCGGAAGATAATGGCTGGGAGAGTGTTACCCCATAAGGATGTGCCAGTATTGCCCCCCGGATGCCATAGCTTAAGCGTCGGTTTGATAAAGTCTCGCTGTAATTGCTGGTCAGTTCAGCAGATGCTCCTTTATAAACGGCATTAATGCTGCCACCATCACTATCGTTTCCCACACTGGAATTGATACCATAATTCAGGTTTTTGTCTTCAAGAAGAGTGCCATTAATCCCTGCCGACTGGGTAATGTGGTTGGAACTGTCTGATGTCATAGAATATGTCGCCCAGGTTTGCGGCAATAAACTTTCTAAAGGTATCTGAAGGTTTAAGGCGAGTTGTTTATCCGGCTTGCCGTTTTCGCTCTGAGTATAGTTATAGTTAATGCTTAGCGTTGTAGCCCCATAACTGCCGCTGTAGGATACAGAAAAATAATTATCGGGTTCCTTATCCCAATAGTTTTGTCTATATGCATAGACTGAAACAGAACCATAATCTTTCAATGGTTGGCTGAAACTCACTTCATATCGGTCATGTTTTTGGCCAGATGATGACTTTGAATCATTACTGATAATGTCCAGCGCATCTTCAAAAGAATAATAGTCTTTGTCTGGATACATGAAAGCGGATAAATTAATTTGTGTTCCCGTACTGATAAGAGATTTTGCATACTTTATACGGTATGACTTTCCTGAAAAAACTTTACCGTCAGTACGCGTTTCAGAATGTGTCGCATCAACAGACACAGAACCGAATGATCCTAATCCCAGGCCATAGCCAAGCTGTTGAGCTGTAAACTGATCGCTGTTGGTTATGCCACCGTATACGGTCATGGCGTGTGGCAAACCATAAAGCCCGGTAATTAAAGCTACATTAGGATCTTGATCCGAACCACTGTCATTGTTATATTTCCCCGCCATGACTTCGTATTTCAGATGTCCTTCCCGCTGCATGACAGGGACTGAACCAAAACTTTGCGTAAATTTGCGTTCACTACCGTCAGCTTCCTTAATGGTGACGTCAAGGTCCCCACCACCCGTACTAGGGAATAAATCAGTTATCTCAAACGGGCCCGCGGGCACATAGGTTTGATAAACCACATAGCCACCCTGACTTACCGTGACCTGAGCATTTGCGGTATTCGCTATGCCGCGAATGACAGGAGCGAAACCACTTTCCCTGCTTGACATCATTCTGTCTTCCGAGGCCATTTCTACACCGCGAAAGGCAAAACTATCAAAAACATCACTTTGGGTTGAATCGTCACCCAGAGTTAATTTACCTTTTAGTTTAGCAATATCCTTCTGCAAGTAAGTATTGATATTGTTCCATTTTCCACCACTGGAATTATGACTCCAGGTTGTGTAATTCCTTAATCGCCATGCTCCCAGATTTACACCATTACGTAAATTAAGGTACTGATCGCCTTCTTCCGAACCGATATTTTTATCATGGGTCTGGGCACCACTAAAGTCATAGCTGGTAAAAATAGTTGTCAATCCCTGACTCCATTGTTCGGGGTCAATATAATCGGTAGGGATATTTTTCATTAAAATTTGTGGGATGTTAATCTTAACTCGTTGTTGTTTGAAATTAAAATTAGCGTATGCCCCTTCAATTTTTTTATCAATATCAACAATGATGCTATCCTCTTCGATGTCTGCAAATGCTGGGATTTCATCAATTTTGACTCCTGCTTTGCGGTATTGGCTCAATGGGATCTCTGGCTCTAGTTCACCTTTTTTATTCTCTACAAAATTAATATCACGTTGCCCGATGTTTTTTTCATTTATGAATATTTCGACGTGATATATACCAGGTAACTGTTTACCCGGGGTATTAAATCGAGACAGGTCAACCTGCTGTTCACCTTCAGGGCCATCTAATTCGAGTGCGCTCGCGTCATAATACTTTTCTGCGCTTAATACTAACGTCGGGTTCAGGATGATCAATAATTCAGCACACGTTATGCAGGCTATTTTCCTCCAGGAATATTTTGGCCTTTTAGCCGCTTTCGGGTAGAACAATTTTGACATGATCAATCCTTTAACCTTACAGCTACGCCCTCCTGCGATATGAATAAAAAGGGAGCAATTCTGACGTCTTGTCAGTGAAAATTCTTAAGTAATATACAAAAAATAAAATGCCGTCCTCATCAGTAAATGCGGACGGCATGAAAAATCAACCTATAAATCAGAGTTTCGATGATTCTGCCGGTGTTGTCTGGCCCTGATCGCCCAATGTTGTCCATGAGACCGTCGCTGGGCTAGATGAATTTCTTAAGTCATAAGTCAGTGACGAAGCGGGTGCAAGCATTGCTTTGTTTTTAATCACCAGATCGTTACCATCAACCTTGAGTGAGGCGAATGTCAGGTAATACGGGGTTGGATTCGTGGCAACGAGTTGGTTTCCCTGTTTTTTGAACGTGATTTTTTTATATGCGCGGGTGGCTTTGTCCCCAGAGAGCGCTTCAGGACGATAAATAAGTTTCAACGTTGATTTGACTGAAAAAACCATTGTGTTCGAGTCTTTCTTTTCAGTCTCAGGTATGGACTTTATATTTAGCCAGAAGAGGGACTCGTGATCCGCGGGCAGGGCGGCTCCATTATGAATAATACGCAACACATTTTCTTCGCCCGCCGAAAGGCTGAAAAGTGGAGGCGTTACGATAAAAGGAGATTTAACTTTAGATTTTGGTGTTTTCTTTATGGCATCTGTTGCAGAAGGGGCGTCTGATAATGATTCAACCCAAGATTGGATCAGATAATTGTTGGTTTTGTCTGGGTTTGATATCTTTATGACGGAATCCTGTTTCTGTTCCTCATAAATAACACGTGTTGCGCCGATTTGTATACCCGCAAAAACAAATGATGATTGGGTTAATAGAATAAGAGGCAACAGGGCCTTTTTCAAAAATGACATAAAGAGATCCACAAGTTGAAAAATAGTGAGCCTTATTTTATGAGACATCCTATGCAGGCTGTCTCATAAAGGACCATTATTTACGGCTGTCTGTTATTCGTAAAGAACAGAAATATTGGTAGCCATAACAAACTGACCGACCGCGGCTTCACCTTTGGTAGAGCGAATATTTGCAGTGAAAGGCAGTCTTATTTTTGAATCGCTATGTGCCGCTGCTGCCACCTGAATCGGCGCGTTAGGTGATATCTGGGTGCCATCAAGGTTTTTCAGTTCAATAACGACACCGTCATCCTGTCCATGCGATACAGCAAAGTCGCCCGTTGAAGCATATTCATCACCAGAAAACTGGACCTGAAAGCTGGAATAACCTGTCGGGCAGCCTGTCATGTCGACATGGAACTGGACTAACGGCGAAGTTGCATTCACGGTATTGAGAGTATTAGCATTGATACTACCCAGATCGACATTACCATTGTCCACACCAGTACTATTGACATCAATTGTGCATAGGCTGCCTGCTAAATTGCCTTTAAAATTAACGGTACCTGTTGCCGAGGCGGTTTCCATTAAGCCCAGAGTAAGTAAGATACTCAAAGGAAGTGCGATGATTTTTTTGTTCATAATATATCCGTATATTGGTGATGTTTATTAATGTTAATTATTTATGCGTAGTGAAAATTAGGCATCAAACATCATTCATAATGAACATTTATACCATTAGACATAACAAAACTGCCTTGATTAACTAATTGGTTAACTGCCACTAAGTTAACAGTGAAATTCATGTCAGCCGATTGGTTATCATTAGAGATATTGGTTTCGAGTCTTTCTTTTGATTTGACGTTCCGACCTTCACTGTCTTTGATTTCATAGAACACACCGGAGCCCATTGACTGCGGAGCAATGAAGTAATTGTCATTCGCGGGTGAGCCGTTGCCAGCAAACTCAATTGAATAAGATGAAGCGCCGGTGCACTCTTTAAGGCTTATAGTGAACGGAACGGGAGCCGAAGTTGCGCCAGCATTAGCGGTCAGTGTACTGACCGCAATGTTGCCCATATCCACATCGCCTACCGTAGAACCACTGTTATTCACATCAAGGATACAACTATTCGCATTAATTGCACCGGTGAAAAGTATTGAAGCAGCAGAGGCAGTATTAATACCGCCAATCATCATTAATGCTGCTATGGATACTGGAAGTAATTTTTTGTTCATATTTAATCCTTTAATTTACGAGTTATGCTCGATGTATCTATCCGTATAAGGAATGTTTAACTGCCTAAATATAATAAATACATATTATAAAGAGCTTGCTAACTATAGGGATATATTGCTGTTATGGCTACAACGATTTCATAATTGTCCAAATTTGGATTTTAAATTTTAATTAAATCAAGGTTTGAAGAGGATGTAATAAAAGCGGAGGATGGGTATGTAAATTAAGTTTTTAATTAGATGTAAAGAGGTGGGTCCCACCCTCCGCAATACCCCTTAATAATAAGGCAGTACTGCAAAAGATGGAACAGATGTATATTATTTGATCTCAGTTACAAAGCTTTCACGGCTGCGACGGACTTTTTTCAGGTTCACCAGCCAGTCGCCTTCGTGGGCGCGGTAGCCCAGTGGCAATATGATGACGCTGCGCAGGTTCTTCTCTTTCAGGCCGAGAATTTCATCGACGGCGGCAGGATCAAACCCTTCCATCGGTGTGGCATCCACTTCTTCGAAGGCGGCAGCAATCAGCGCGGCGCCCAGACCGATATAGGCCTGACGTGCAGCGGCCTGATAATTTGCTTCGGTACCGCGTTCAGCCACGATGCCCAGCAGCATCTGGCGGTAGTTTTCCCAGCCTTCGTTTTTAAAACCACGGATATCATTGGTCAGATCAAACATCATGTTGACGCGTTCCGGCGTGATGTCGTCCCATGCCGCGAATACCAGCAGGTGAGAACAGTCGGTGACCTGCGCCTGATCCCAGGCAACGGTACGGATTTTGGCGCGGATATCCGGATTGGTGACTACAAACAGTTCGAAGGGTTGCAGTCCGCTGGATGTCGGTGCCAGACGAACGGCTTCGATAATGCGTTCCAGTTTTTCAGTTTCTACCGTTTTGCTAGCATCAAATTTTTTGGTGGCATAGCGCCACTCCAGGCGTTCATTCAAGGTCGTCATATTTCATTTCCTTTGATGTGTGTAAGGCGTGAATATTCGCATGAACCCGCACCGCAGTTTTATGGATTTGAGCCCTGCGCAATACAATATAAGGGCTGATAAATCGTGTTCATATTTAATAAGGTTCCGGCGCATTTGCGGGCTTCGCCAGTTCTTCCATGAAGTGCTCAGAGAAAGCGGATACCAGTGGCGCAGGGCGGTTCGGAAGCCTGAGCAGATGCATCGGTCTGGATACCGGCGCGTAATCAGGCAATACGCGACACAGCCTTCCGGCATCGATGTCTTCCTGTAACACCACGCACGAATGCATGACGATCCCAAGCCCCGATAATGCCGCCTGACGGATAGCTTCACCAGAATCGACGGTGAGTCTCGGGGAAACCTGTGCATCGACCAGCCCCTGCGGTCCGTTAAGTGGCCAGAGATGATCAGCACGCCACTGGCTGAAACTGATGCAGTTATGAGCGGACAAATCAGCCGGAGTCACGGGCGTGCCGTGTTTATCCAGGTATGCAGGCGATGCCGCCAGCAGCATTTCATACGCAGGAAGCGGCAAGGCGATATAGCCTTCATCCTGCAAGCTGCCAATGCGGATGGCTATCTGGAAGCGTTCCTCAATCATATCCACCCGCCGGTCGCTCAGCACCAGACAGGCATTCACGGCGGGATAGCGCTGTAAAAAGGTCGACAATATCGGCGTCAGGATCCGCTGTCCGAACGAAACCGGTGCGCTGATACGCAACAGACCGGTGACTTCTTCGTTGAGATGCCGCGCCAGTGAATCCGCATCTTCCACAGTCGTGAGGATCTGCACGCCGTACAAATAAAAACGATGCCCGGCTTCTGTCAGTCCCTGACGCCGTGTCGTGCGGTTGATCAGCACGCAACCTGTACGCTTTTCCAGCATCTGAATATGTTTGCCCACCATCGCTGGTGTGATGCCCAGCTTATCGGCGGCTGCGGTAAAACTGCCGGACTCTGTCGCGCTGATAAAGGATTCAATGCACTTTAAGTAATCCATTGTTTCGTCCGGTTAGAATAAAGAATCACATTATAAATTTTTATTATCGAATTAATAAAGCAGACGTCACTTTATCTGCGCTATCCACATGCCGATAATCGCCGCCATACCCGTAAAATTCTATTTTAAGGAACGGCAATGCTGGCACTGGTTTTTGAAAGTACAGGTACGGCAGAGGTGTTACACATGCATGAAGCTGCAGATCCGGTGCCGGCCGCTGATGAACTGCTGGTGGCGGTGACCGCTGCCGGACTGAACTTCGCCGATATTTATCGTCGTCAGGGGCGCTACCCGCTGGCAGGCAATTCACCGTATGTCGCCGGTTATGAAGGTGCCGGGCGGGTTATTGCCGTCGGAGAAAACGTAAAAGGCTGGAAAGCCGGTGATCGCGTCGGTTTTGCTGATGTCCCTCTGGCACATGCCAGTCACATTCGTGTGCCTGTTGAACACGCTATCCGTCTGCCGGAATGGTTGTCAGAATCCGATGCTGCGGCAGTGTTATTACAGGGGCTGACTGCCGATTATTTGCTGCACGATGTGTTACCTCTGCGTGCAGGAATGCACGTCGCGGTACTGGCGGCAGCGGGTGGCGTTGGCCGCTTGTTGTTGCAGATGCTGAAACATCAGGGCATACATGCGTTTGCTGTCGCGTCGAATCAGGACAAGCAGGCTGCCTGTCTGGAGCTCGGCGCAGAAGCCGCTGGCGGTTACGATACCTGGGCTAAAGAAGTCAGGGAATGGCAGAACACGGGGCTTGACGTCGTGTTTGATTCTGTCGGTACGACGCTCACCGAAAGTCTTGATTCGCTCAAAGACGGCGGGCGGGTGGTGTTGTTCGGTATGTCAGGCGGCGCGCTTTCTGCATTTGATCCCTCACGCCTTCAGCTAAATTCGCACGGCATATTGGGTGCCGATCTGTGGACGTATCTGACATCCGGTGAAGAGCGCCAGCGTCGCGCAGATCGTCTGTTTGCGCTGGTCAAAGAAGGAAAGGTGACACTGCCGCCTGTGACCGAATTCGCATTATCGTCCGGTGCACAGGCTCACCGTTTGCTCGAAACCCGCAGTTTCAGTGGCAAAATCATTCTTAAACCCTAAAAGTCTGCTCCGGAGAATATTGTTAACACCGGTTGCCTGATGAGAAGAAAAATCCATGCCTTGCGTGGATTTTTTGTCTGTGTCTCCGCGCCTATTTTTTCTGAGAAAGTGTTCTAGAATTGAAGCACAACTTGTCTGGTTAATAGCTTCTTACTTTCTGATAAGACTTACTTAAAAGAACAATTATTCTCAAACATAAGTGGGTGCTGTTTATGGTTACGCGGCGTGACTTGATTACCTATACTTCATTTTCAATGGTGCTCTCCGCGCTGGGTTTCACGCCAGCCGTCTTTGCAGCACAAGGTTTAAAACTGGGAACGGATACACCTTTTAGCTTCGAAGGGCTCATCCAACAGGCAAAAGAAAGCGCCAAAAGTCCTTATGTTGCGCCCCAACAGGTGCCCGACAGTGCAGTGGCCAGCATCAATTACGACATCTACAGCAAGATCATGTATAAGCCGGAATATGCGCTTTTTAATGAAGGCGTCAGTCGTTTTCCGGTGACCTTCTTCAGCGTCAGCAATTTGCATAAATTGCCGGTAAAAATGGCGGTGGTTGAAAATAAACGCGCCCGGGAAATCGTCCAGAATGCGGATTATTTTATCTTCCCGGATAATAGTCAGGGTGCGCTGTCTGCCGTGAAAGGTAACGTTTTCAGCGGCTTTCGCGTGCTGGAACATCGGCAACACCTTAACAAGCCGCCAGTGAAAGACTGGGTATCATTTCTGGGGGCGTCCTATTTCCGTGCTGTGGGCGAACTCAGTCAGTTTGGGGTGTCTGCACGCGGCGTGGCAATTAACACCGTTTTTGGCGACACCAAAGAAGAGTTCCCCGACTTCACGCAGTTCTGGTTCGAATCTCCGGAGAAAGACAGCGATCGTCTGGTCGTTTATGCACTGCTGGATGGGCCGAGTGTCTGTGGTGCCTACCGTTTTGACCTGCAGCGCACCAAAGGCGTGGTGATGGATGTCGACTGCGTCCTGTTTTTACGCCGTGACGTGGGGCGTTTGGGTATCGCGCCGCAAACCTCGATGTTTTGGTTTTCCGAAATGGCGAAAGGATCCGCTTCCGACTGGCGACCTGAAGTCCATGACTCCGACGGTTTAGCGATCCTGACCGGCAGTGACGAACATATCTGGCGGCCACTGAACAATCCATTGCAAATCAGAGTGTCAGCATTTAGTGACAATAATCCGCGGGGTTTTGGCCTCATGCAGAAACAGCGCGATCCTGAGAGCTATCTTGGCTCAGCCGGATATGAGCGGCGCCCGGATTTGTGGGTTGAACCGAAAGGTGACTGGGGCGAAGGCACGGTACAGCTGATAGAAATCCCTACCGACGACGAGATTTTCGATAACATTGTTGCGATGTGGGTACCTGCGCAGGAAGCCAAAGCCGGCAGTGAACATCAGTTTAGTTATCGTATGCACTGGCTGGCCGATGAGCCTTATCCTTCAAAACTGGCGCGCTGTGGGATAACCCGGCTGGGAAGAGGGGGCAATCCCGGCGCTTATACCGATCCTGCGGCACGCAAATTTATGGTTGAATTCCACGGCGACTTACTGGAGCAACTGCCCGCAGATGCACATATTGATGCGGTGGTCAGCGCATCACGCGGCACGCTGAAAGACATTAAGGTGAATAAACTCCCTTCAGGTAAAGGCCACTGGCGGACGTTTTTTGATTTGCACGTCGACGGCAAAGAACCGGTTGAACTCCGGCTCTACCTCAAATCTGGCGACAAGACGCTGTCAGAAACCTGGATGTACCAGTATCTGCCGTTTATCTCATCACCAAAACCGATGCAGGGAGTATGAAGCATTATGGCCGCTTGGTGAACCTGCATAAAAAACGGGGATGCTAAATGCATCCCCGCTGTTCATTACGTTCAGGATCAGAAATCGTAAGTCATGGAGACTTTCAGAGAACGCGGCTCGCCCTGATAGATATAGGTGCCGGTACTGTCGATATTTGCCCAGTATTTTTCGTTAGTCACGTTATCCACCCCAGCACGCCAGACCATATCGTTCTGGTTGATTTTAGTCCGGTAACGCACGCCGAGATCCAGAACGGTGTACGAGTCAATTTTCTTCGTGTTAGCAGAATCAGCCCATTGTGATCCGGAATGATTAATCAGCGCGGTTGCGGTCAGGCCTTCCACCGGTTTGATGTCATATTCTGCGCCCAGCACCAGATTGTATCGCGGCACACCAATCGCATCTTTGCCGTTGTACGTACTGTCTTCAGTTTTAGTCATCTTCGGATCAATCCAGGTCGCGCTGCCGTTTAAGCGCAGGCCCAGCACCGGTTCGCCAAACACGTTCAGCTCCACGCCACGGTTACGTTGTTCACCGTCCATGCCGTAATAGCCATCACTGTTTAGGATGCCGGAAGGTTTTTTGATTTCAAATAACGCCAGTGAACCTCCGATGCGACCAAAATCTGTTTTTACGCCCACTTCATTCTGTTTTGAATGCGCAATCCCGGTGGTTGTACCGTAGTTTTTCGCGGTATCCGGTGCGACATCGCCCGGCTGCAAAGACTCGGTATGGTTGGCGTAGAGGGAAAGTACCTGCCACGGTTTATAGACCACGCCGTACGTCGGCATCCAGCGACTGTCGTCGTAACGTGTTGAAACGTCTTCTGCACCAGTCGCATTGCTGTAGTTACGCACAACCACTTTCTGATGACGGGCACCGACGGTGAACAATACGGTGTCATCGAACACACCCATCGTATCGCTGAGTAAATAGCCCTGAGTGCGGTTACGTCCGGTCGTCAGCGGATCGTTGTAATTGCCGCCTGACAGGTTAGGTGTCGGGTTCGGGACATTCGGGGTGTCATAAATATTGGTGTTTTCTGCATTGGCACCGTAGGCCATACGCCAGGCGGTGTTATTGCGTGACGTCAGCGCGGAATAACCGAAGTTAACTTTGTGAGTGATAAATGCGGTATCGAAATTGCCACGAATGCCTGCCATACCGCTGAAGTTGTTGATGATGCGGTTAGTGTCCAGACGGCCAATCGTCGCCGTTCCGTCTTCATCTTTCAGCGCAGGGGACGCGTAGTCGCCGGTTTCCCGCGAATGCTGTGTGCCAACGCCGCCATAGACGGTCCAGTTATCGGTGATATCGTATTCCGCTTTTGCCATCCCGAACTCAGATTCAATGTTGCTGTATACCCAGTCCTGACTGTAGTTGTGACTGTTAGACGGCACTTTCGGAATGAAATCTACACCGCTGATATTCACGCCAAGGCGGGCGTCGTGGAAGGTCTTCTTCTGATAGCCCATGTCCACGGAAGTGCGAAGACGATCGCCGCGATAATCAAGCCCGAGTGACGCTGCCGTGGTGCGTTTTTTCTCGCCATCAATATCGGTTTCACCCTCGCGGTTAACGGCATTGAGACGGACACCAAACTGGTTGTCATCGCCAAAACGACGTCCCAGATCCAGCGTGCCGCCGACCTGAGAAGAGGATGTGTAATCAATACCGACACGGGTCAGTGGCGTGTCATCCGCATGTTTCGGTTCGAGGTTGATCATGCCGCCGACGCCGCTCGTCGCTGCACCGTTCATCAATCCGTTGGCACCTTTAAAAATTTCTACCCGGTCGATTAATGAGGCATCCATGACCTGACGGGGAACGACGCCCGGCAGTCCGCCATAGGTCATGTCATCGCCGTCAAGTTCAAAACCACGGATGCGGTAGGTTTCGGCAAAATTGCCGTATCCCTGTACGTTCTGGACGGTGGCATCATTACGCACTACATCAGCGATGGTTTTTGCCTGCTGATCCTGCACCAGTTTCGAGGTGAAGCTCATCACGTTGAACGGCACATCCATCGCATTTTGTTCGCCGAGCATACCGAGACGGCCGCCGTGCGCCACCTGTCCGTCGAGATACGCCGGAACCAGATCATTTCCGCCTGGTTTGAATTCATTATCTGGCGCGCTGACGATGGTCATGGTATCGCCTGACGCTGCTGTCGAAGAGGTCGCCGGAGCAGGAGCGGTCGCCGCCATCGCCGGTATACAAGTGACGCTGACAAAGAGTGCCAGCAGGCTCGGTTTAAACCCTGTGAATGTAACTGAATCGCGCATAATGTCACCCTGATATAAAAAGGACTGAGAATCATTATTATTTTGATTTGCGATTATGCTTATGGCGTTTTGGGATGCAAGGAAAATCTAAGCTGGCTAACTTATTTGGCGGGAATCGCCTCGTACATCATAAAAAAATCCACGGCATCGCGTGGATTTTGGTTAATGCCGAGGTTTTTAGTTTTGCTGGAGGAGCGGAGCGAAATCGATCCTATTTCTTCTTATTCAGCATCGCCTGTAAATCAGCAAACGGATTATAGGTGGCAGCGCCGACATCATCTTGTGCATCCTCACCGGCTACCACCGTTGAACCGTACTGGTCGGCTTCGGTGTATTTCGAGTGCTCATGGTCATGGCAATATAGACACAATAACTCCCAGTTACTGCCATCTGCCGGGTTATTGGTATGGTCGTGATCGATATGGTGAACCGTCAGTTCACGCAGGTTTGAATACACAAACTCCCGCGAACAGCGTCCGCACACCCACGGGTAGATTTTGAGTGCTTTTTCACGATAGCCGCTTTCCAGCCGCTGGTAGTTTTTTGGGATCAGTGCCATTGAGATGTTACCTGTTACAAAGAGAAAATTTTATGAGAATGCCTCTAATATATCGCGTAATGAGGGAGAGGCGAAATGAAAGAGGGGGGCGGGCGCCAGCAGCATAGTCATAAAAAGAAAAACCCACGACAATGCGTGGGTTTTAAGTTAATGCAGAAACTGAAGTGCGGTTTACACGTTGAACAGGAAGTTCATTACATCGCCATCTTTAACGATGTAGTCTTTACCTTCAGAACGCATTTTGCCGGCTTCTTTCGCGCCTTGCTCACCTTTGTAGGTGATGAAGTCTTCGAACGCGATGGTTTGTGCGCGGATGAAGCCTTTCTCGAAGTCGGTATGGATCTTACCGGCAGCTTGTGGCGCAGTAGCACCGACAGGGATGGTCCATGCGCGGACTTCTTTCACGCCAGCGGTGAAGTAAGTTTGCAGGTTCAGCAGTTCGTAACCGGCGCGGATCACGCGGTTCAGGCCGGGCTCTTCAATGCCCAGTTCAGCCATGAACTCTTCGCGGTCAGCATCTTCCAACTCAGCAATATCAGACTCGACCGCTGCACAGACGGCCACAACCACGGAGCCTTCGGCGTCTGCGATTTTACGTACCACGTCGAGGTAAGGGTTGTTTTCGAAACCGTCTTCGTTGACGTTCGCGATGTACATGGTCGGTTTCAGCGTCAGGAAGCTCAGGTAACGGATGGCCGCTTTGTCTTCTTCGGTCAGATCCAGCGCACGCAGCATACCCGCGTTTTCCAACTGTGGCAGACATTTTTCCAGCGCAGCCAGTTCCGCTTTGGCATCTTTATCGCCGCCTTTAGCGCGTTTCTGCACACGGTGAATGGCGCGCTCACAGGTATCGAGGTCAGATAACGCCAGTTCGGTGTTAATGACGTCGATGTCGTCAGCCGGATCCACTTTGTTGTTAACGTGGATGATGTTGTCGTTTTCGAAACAACGTACAACGTGGCCGATCGCTTCGGTTTCACGGATGTTGGTCAGGAACTGGTTACCCAGGCCTTCACCTTTAGATGCGCCTTTTACCAGACCTGCGATATCCACGAATTCCATGGTGGTTGGCAGAATACGCTGCGGTTTTACAATCTCGGCCAGCTTGTCGAGACGCGGATCAGGCATTGGCACCACGCCGGTATTCGGTTCGATGGTGCAGAACGGGAAGTTTGCTGCTTCGATACCCGCTTTGGTCAGCGCATTGAATAGAGTAGATTTACCGACGTTGGGCAGGCCCACGATACCGCATTTGAATCCCATGTTTTTCTCACCTTAATAGCTTAGTTATCAAGCGATTAACTCTAACCGCACGATGTAATGACCATAATTCCCCGCATTATACACGTAAACGACATTTATCTCGATCCGCTTGTGATCCCACGTGGTGCAGGCTGCGGATTAAACCTTGCCTCAGTTCCGTCATTTTTAGATACTTGTCACAATTTTTTAACTGAGTTGGAAATATACCGGATGTCTTATGTTTAGCCCGCGTGGTTTGAAGTTGTCAGAAGTGAAGAATGAAACGCTGGCCGGATTTGTGGTGGCGGTGTCGATGATCCCGGAAGCGGTCGGGTTCTCGCTGGTGGCCGGATTGTCGCCGATTGTCGGTCTGCACACGGCGTTTATTATCGGGTTAGTGACCGCGCTGTTCGGCGGCAAACCGGGCATGGTTTCCGGCGCGGCAGGTTCTATTGTGGTGGTGCTGATGAGTCTGGCGGCGCAGCACGGCATGGGATACGTCCTGTGGGCGACGATTTTTGCGGGGATCATTCAGATCCTGATTGGCGTTTTCCGCCTCGGTAAATTTATCCGTCTGGTGCCGTTGCCTGCGGTTCACGGTTTTGTGAACGGGCTGGCTATTGTCATTATGCTGGCGCAGTTACACATGATTGCCGGGCAGGGACCGCTGATGTACGGGCTGGTTCTGCTGGCGATTCTGGTGGTGGTGCTGTTCCCTAAACTGACCAAAATCATTCCGTCTTCGCTGGCTGCGCTGATTGTGGTCTCCGCCGTCGCGATTGGCTTTAATCTGCATACTTTACGTGTGGGAGATCTCGCGGATATTTCCGGCGCGTTGCCGCATTTCAGCCTGCCGGTAGCGCCGTTCAATGCTGAAATGTTGAAAGTCGTGTTGCCGTATGCGGTCGTCATCGCGCTGGTCGGTTTGATTGAGTCGCTGCTGACCATGACAGTGCTCGATGAAATGGGCAATCAGAAAGGTAACGGTAACCGCGAAAGTATTGCGCAGGGTGCAGGGAATACGATTTGCGGATTGTTTGGCTGTTTCGCAGGTTGTGCAATGATCGGGCAGTCGATCATTAACTTCACTTCCGGCGGTCGCGGACGCATTTCCGGTACGGTGGGTGCTATTTTGCTAATCTTGTTCGTGGTCAGTCTCTCCGGATATATCGGTCTGCTGCCGGTTGCCGCGCTGGCCGGGATTATGCTGGTTGTCTGCTACAACACCTTTGAGTGGAGTTCGTTGCGCCGCTTGCGCCGTATGCCTAAAGCCGATGTGCTGGTGATGCTGATTGTTACCGTCATTACCATTTTCACCGATCTGGCTGTGGCGGTGATCAGCGGTGTGATTATCTCGGCGCTGGTTTTCGCCTGGCAGCAGGCGCGTATCCGTATTCGTGAGCACAAAACCAAAGGCGACCTGGCGGTATATAAACTCGACGGGCCGCTGTTCTTTGGCTCTGCCGCAACCTTTGCCGAGCTGTTTAATCCTGAAAACGATCCGCAAAACGTGGTGCTGGATTTTGCCGGTACGCGGGTGATGGATTCGAGCGGGGTGGAGGCGATTGATAAGCTGACGACGCGTTATCTTGAAGCCGGTAAAAGTATCCGCCTGCGCCATCTGAGTCATGACTGCATAAGTCTGCTTAAGAAAGCCGGACCATTCTGCTCGCATGAACTCGACGATCCGCAATATTATGTCGCGGAAGATACTCTCTGAAATCCTCATGGTGTCGCCTGAAAATGGCGCACCTCTTATGTGACTTTCCTTATAAAAACGGCTGGCAGAAAACCAATCTGCCGGACGTCCCGCCTTGCTGATAAATGCTTACAATTCGTGGCAAAAAAACGGCCAAATTCATATCGCTGAAAATTCTGTAATGTTATACGGTTACGCTCATCTGACTGCGTAATTGCTGGCTCCGTGCCCGCCTTGCGGTTTTTTTTTCTCTGCCGGAGCAGACATGAGCACAAACAAGGCATCCGGGGCTGATGACGCCGGTAAACCTCTGCGTTTTCAGGTGGCCGCCTCCCACACACGCTGGCTGACCGGGCTTATCAACGGGATTATGGTGATCAGCAGCGTGCTGTATCTGATATTGCTGATGCTGTATATGGTTTCTCCGGACTCAGTCTGGCCTTGGGTGACCGGTAATATTATGGCCGCCCTGTGGGTTTGCGCCGCCTCCCTGCAATGTGCGCGACGCATTACCCGCTGGCGCGGGCATCAGTTTGCATCTCCGGCTGAACCCATTTTGCCGGAAAAACCTTCCGCTTTTCTCCATCGTCTGACCGCTTCAGCCCGCGTGCGCCCGCTGTTGCGCTATGTCGATGCGCACGTGTTCTTTCAGGCATTTCCTGCATTAGCCGCATTACTGCTCATCTTTCTTTTGTGGCAACTGCCTTTACCTGCTAACGAAGCAGGGGATGCGGGGTATTTTGCCGGATCATTCTTCCTTCTTTGCGCCTTTGCGGTGCTGGTACTTGAACGTCACTGGACGTTAAAAAATCCGCAGGAATGGCCGGAAGCCGCAAGACTGGCACCGCTGCTGCGCATGCTGATTGGCGTTTTGCTACTGAGTGCCGCCGGCGTGATGTTTGCACGTGGCACGGCGGTCTGGCCCGCGCATTTGCTGATGCTCACGGGGATTTTGCCGGCGCTGGTGGCGCTGGAACTTTTCCTGCGCGCGCTGATGGCGCTGTTTTCGCCGCCGCGTGAGGACAAAGAGCCGGAGTTTATCGCGGGCAGTCTGCTGGCGGCACAAATTTGCTGGCCGCCTCGTCCGCTGCAGTTTGTGCAGAACGAGTTGCATCAGCATTTCGGCATCGATCTGCGCCAGATCTGGGCATTCCATTTTATCCGCCGCGCGCTGTTGCCGCTGGCCGCATTTTTACTGCTGACGGGCTGGCTGCTGACCGGCGTCAGTGAAGTCCCGCTGACGCAGCGGGGGATTTATGAATCCTTCGGGAAACCGGTCGCGGTCAGGCAACCCGGTTTGCATCTCGGTCTGCCGTGGCCTTTCGGGCATACGCTAATGGTCGACAACGGCGAAGTGCATGAACTCACCACCGGCGCGGAAGAACCGGCGACGACTTCGCCGGTCGAGGTTGCCGATACCGCCGAAGGCCCCGCGCCGGAAAGCGCCAACCGGTTATGGGATTCCAGCCACAGCAGCGACAAATCACAAATTATCGCCAGCGCGGGCAATGACCGGCAGAGCTTTCAAATCATGGATATGGACGTGCGGTTTGTGTACCGCATCGGCATGAACGATGACGCAGCAATGGCGAGTTTGTATCACACCGAAAATATGCCGGTGCTGATCCGCAGTATCGCCAATCAGGTGCTGGTGCATGATTTCTCCTCCCGCACGCTCGACAATCTGCTGGGCAGCGAACAGACTCGCCTTGCCGCCGCTATCGGGCAAAAAGTGCAACGCCAGCTGGATAATCTCCACAGCGGTGTGGAGCTGCTGGCGACGGTGATTGAATCCATCCATCCGCCAGCGGGCGCAGCGGATGCTTATCATGGCGTACAGGCAGCGCAGATCCTGGCACAAAGTGCGATTGCCGGTGAGAAAGGACAGGCCGCGCAGCAGCTGAATGCCGCGCAGCAATTTTCCCGACTGGCGCTGGATGCTGCCACGGCACAAAGTCATGAAAATCTCGATCAGGCGCAGGTGATGGCCTTGCGGTTTAACGCGGAAAATCAGGCGTATCAGGCTGGCGGGCAGTCGTTCCTGAATGAGCGTTATTTCAGCCAGCTGACGCTGGCGATGCAACAACATCCTAAAGTTTTGATTGTCGACAGCCGTATTGGTGGCGAAACGCCGCCGGTTCTGGATCTGAGAAATTTCACCCTGCCATTTACGCCCGGAGCGGATAAAGCGGCGCATTCTGTTAAAGCGGAGACTACCCGGTGAGTGATCCCCAACATACTCAATCCCACGACCATGAACACGGTGCCCAACACGGGCATCATCACGGTGGCGGACATCACCATCATCATCACGCGCATTCAGGACCCGCTGCGCCGAAATTCTGGCGGCGCGCATCGGTTGCCATCGTGCTGGTGGCGCTGATTGCCGCGTCTGCCTGTCTGGTACAGGTGCGTTCCGGCGAAGCGATGGTGATCACCCGATTTGGTGAGCCGGTGCGCGTGCTGCTGAATCCCGGGCTGGCATGGCATCTGCCGGTGCCGCTGGAAACCGCCATTCCGGTAGATTTACGCATTCGTACCACGTCGAGCGGTTTGCAGGATGTCGGCACGCGCGACGGCCTGCGGATCATCGTGCAGGCGTATACCGTCTGGCAGGTGAAAAACGATCCCCAGCATGTGCAGCGTTTTATCCGTGCGGTACAAAACCAGCCGGATATGGCTGCCGCGCAGATACGCACGTTTATCGGCTCGGCGCTGGAAACCACCACCAGCGGTTTTGCGCTGGCTGATCTGGTGAATACCGACGCCAGCAAAATTCGTCTTTCCGGTTTTGAACAGCATTTGCATGACCAGATTGCCCGCCAGTTACTCGACAGCTACGGCATCGAACTGGTGCAGGTTGGCGTTGAGCGCCTGACGCTGCCTTCCGTGACACTGGATGCAACCGTAGATCGTATGCGTGCTGAACGCGAAACTATCGCCACCCAGCGCTCTGCTGAAGGCAAACGTCAGGCGGCCGAAATCCGGTCTTCCGCCGAGCGCGATGCCCGCGTGATAAAGGCCGATGCGTCGGTTAACGCCGCCAATATTGAAGCGCAGGCGCAGGTACAAAGTGCGGCGATTTACGCCAAAGCGTGGGCCGGTAATCCCCCGTTGTACGATTTGCTGCGCTCGCTCGATACGCTCAACAGCGTGATCACGCCCGGCACGCAGCTTGTATTGCGTACCGATGCTGCACCGTTCAGACAGCTGGTCGAAGGCCCGCCGGTTTTACCCGCCGCCAATAACGAGCCACATCCATGAATCCGCTGGCCCGTTTTCAGGGCAATGCCTGGTTTCAGGCGGGAAGGATGGCGTATCTGGCCTTGTTTGCCATAACGCTGATTGCCGCCGCCAGCTGGCTGTTCTCCAATGTCCGCCAGATTGAGCCGGACAAACGCGCTGTGGTGATGCGCTTCGGGGCTGTATCACGCACGGCAGGTGCCGGCCTGCTGCTGGCGTGGCCCGAACCGCTGGAGCAGGTGGAAATATTACCCGCCGCCGACAGGGTGATCGAACACCATGTTACAGCCTTGCTGAGAAAAGACATTGTGCCTGCGTGGACCAACACCGGCGGCGAGAAAAGTGACGCGGTTGCCGGTGCAGGATATTTGCTGACCGGTGATTCAGGCGTGGTCCAGCTGGATGTGCAGGTGTATTACGTCATCACCGATCCGGTGGCGTTTGTGTTACAGGGCGGGCACGTATTACCGGCGCTGGATCGCTTAACCGAACACGAGGCGCTGGCGATTTGTGCTTCACGCGACCTTGATACGATTCTGGTCGCACGACCAGAAATGGTGGGTAACAGTAGCAATATCGCCGAACGACGCGAGCGGCTGCGCGGTGATTTGCGTCAGGGTATTAATCAGCAACTCGCCGCGCTGAATACGGCGGGCAGCAGCACCGGTATTGAAGTCATGCGTGTTGATGTGCAGTCTTCTTTGCCGCCCGCGGCGGTTGATGCATTTAATGCCGTTCTGACTGCCAGTCAGCAGGCGGAGCAAAATATCGCCAGCGCCACTAATGAGGCGGCCCGCGTGCATCAGGACGCTGTTCAGTCGGCAGATCGCGCCTTACAGGTTTCACAGGCCAAAGCCAGTGAACAGATTGCGCGGGCTTCCACCGATACCGCGACGATTGTGCAACTGGCAAACGATCATTCTCCTGAATTGTTGTGGCGTTTGTGGCGCGAGCGGATGCCTGCGATCCTGGCTCATGCCGGCAGCGTGACGGCGGTTGACCCACATGATGACGCGCATCTGATCCTGCCGGGGCCAGATCGTCCATCCTCTCAACCCTGAGGTATTTGCCCTGTGACTTCTTTTACTTCTGAAGAACCGGCAGCGAAAAGCGTGCTGCTGACGCGTCATGAACAGCGGAGTATGGCGGTGCAGCTGCTTCTGGCGATGACCGCGTTCGGTTTGCTCCTGTGCGGCTGGATCTGGCAGTGGCTGTTCCCGCAGCAAAGCGATGTCGGGCAGATTCTGTTCGGCGTGGCGTCTTTGCTGGTGGCGGTGCCGGTATTGCGTTCGGCGATTTACAGCTTGCGCAGCCCGAGTTTGCACGGCGTTACCGATCAGCTGATTGCGCTGGCGATGCTCGGCGCGTGGGCGACCGGCGACCTGATGACCGCCGCATTGCTGCCGGGCATTATGATTTTTGGTCATATTCTGGAAGAGCGCAGTGTGATCGGTTCGCAGGAAGCCATTGATGCGCTCAGCCGTCTGACCCGCAGCCGCGCACGGCGGATTTTGCCCGATGGTGAGATTGAAGAGATCGACAACCATGAGCTACGAACCGGCGACCGGGTTGAAGTCCGCGCTGGCGACCGGTTGCCCGCCGACGGGCGTGTCATCTCCGGCAGTGCCAGTCTGGATACTGCGCCTATCACTGGCGAATCCGTGCCACAGGAAGCCCGTGCAGGAGACGATGTTTTTGGTGGTGCCATTAATCTCGACGGATTGCTGTCTGTTGAAGTCACGCGAACCGGCGCGGATGCCACGCTGGGTAAAGTGATTGCGCTGATGCAAAAAGCTGAACATGCCAAACCGCCGATCACCCGTCTGCTCGAGCGTTATGCCGGGCAATATCTTGTGCTGATTTTGCTGATCGCGGCGGCGACCTGGTTCATCACGCGCGATGCCCACGCCATGCTGGCGGTGCTGGTGGCGGCCTGTCCATGTGCGCTGGTGCTTTCCGCACCCGCCACTGCAATTGCCGGTATTGCTGTCGCGGCGCGTCACGGGATCCTGATCCGCAGCTCTGCTTTTCTGGAAGAATTGGCCGATCTCAACGCCATTGTGGTGGATAAAACCGGCACGCTGACGCACGGCGAACTGCATCTGCAACAAACGGTGCTGGAGGAAAACGAATCCCCGGATACGGTGCTTGTTCTGGCGGCCAGTCTCGGCGCGGCCAGCAGCCATCCGGTCAGCCGCGCGCTGGCGAAGTTATTTCCTCGCGAACAATATTTACCACTGGAAGCTTTTTCAGAACAGCAGGGCATGGGCGTGCGGGCGCAAACTGCGCAGGGCGAGGCATTGCTGGGTCGTCCGGCGTTTTTCAGTCAGAACAACGTCGCAGTGAGTGATGTCCCTGAGCATGACGGGCCGCTGGTCGGTCTGGCGCTGAACGGGCGTTTTCTTGGCTGGTTGCTGCTGGCAGATTCTTTACGGCCTGAAGCGCAGACTGCGTTAGCCGAACTGCGTCAGTTGGGGCTGCAACGACAGCTTTTACTGACCGGCGATCGCGCCAGTGTGGCGCATCGTATTGCCGGTGAACTGGGCATCAGTGATGTGATCGCTCAGGCTTTACCGGAAGATAAACTGCATCAGGTCTCCGCTGAAATTGCCCAGGGCTACCGTCCGATGGTGGTCGGTGACGGCATCAATGATTCTCTGGCGCTGAAGGCTGGCGTGGTGGGGATTGCGATGGGCGCAGGTGGCAGTGATATCGCGCTGGCCTCTGCCGATGTGGTGCTGATCGGCAGCGATTTACGTCGTCTCGGCACGTGTGTGCGCCTGAGCCGTGCGTGCCGCCGGACGCTGAAAATCAACGTATTCATCGGACTGGGCTGGACGCTGGTGGTGATGGCTGCTGCTGCAATGGGATTGCTCGGCGTGGCGGGCGTACTGATCGCCGCATTGCTGCATAATCTCAGCACGTTGCTGGTGCTGGGTAACGCCGGACGTTTACTGCGTTTCGACGAGCCGCTCTGAACGTCTGGATTTTGTTCTTCTGTTCATATAAAGAAAACGGGCGCAAAAGTTGCGCCCGCGTTTCATCTTGCTTGCCGGAAATGCGCGTTAAAGCTCGGCTTTAAAGGTATGCAGACGACGCATGGTTTTTTCAAGACCTTCCTTCATCAGCAATTCAGTGCAGCGCAATGACTCATCAATCGCATCATCAATCAGCTTCTGTTCACTGGCTGGCGGCTTGCCCAGCACAAATCCCACTACTTTGCTTTTATCGCCCGGATGGCCGATTCCGATACGCAAACGGTAGAAATTCGGGTTGTTACCGAATTTGCTCTGAATATCTTTCAGACCGTTGTGACCGCCGTTACCGCCGCCAAGTTTGATTTTCGCCATGCCCGGAGGGATATCCAGCTCATCATGCGCGACCAGAATCTCGTCCGGCTCGATGCGGTAGAACTGCGCCATCGCCAGAACCGCTTTGCCGCTGAGGTTCATAAAGGTGGTCGGCACCAGCAGACGGACGTCCTGACCGGCCAGCGACAGACGCGCAGTGTAACCAAAAAACTTACTTTCTTCTTTCAGCTGTTGGTTGTGCTGACGGGCGAGAAGATCAACATACCAGGCGCCTGCGTTATGGCGGGTCTGGGCGTATTCTGCGCCGGGATTGGCCAGTCCAACGATCAATTTAATGCTGCTCACGATTTTCGCTTCTTTATCCGGTGAGGTTTAGCGGGCTAGTTTACCTGTCGCGTTTCACTGTGCCAAACATCACAAAGAATAATTCGTGCCAGTTACGCAAAATATTGAATAGTTCATTGTGCTTACTATTAACCTTTCGAACCTATATGTCTGGAAAACGTAAAGATTTGTCGTTCAATGTTCTCTCTCTGTGATCGCTGCCGCAAAGTGAACCGGATGGGACGTCTATAGTTAAAGGCAGGAAAAGACAAGAAAAGACAAGACAGCAATGATGCTAAGACTATCGACAACTGGAGGTGACTTATGAAACGTAAAACCGCACGAATGATCGGCAATGGCCTGATGGGACTCGGTTTACTCACAATGGTCGGTGGTGTTGGTTATTCGATTTTGAACCAGATGCCTGAACTCGGGTTGCCGCAATTCCTGGCCCATGGCGCGATCGGCAGTATTTTTGTCGGTGCTATTTTATGGGTGGCAGGAGCGAGAGTCGGCGGGCATGAACGTGTCGCAGACCGTTACTGGTGGGTTCGCCACTTTGATTCCCGCTGCGCGAACAGCAAATCACATCGCCATTCCTGAGTCTCTTAAACAACGTTTTATAAACAATATTTTATAAAGAATAAAAAAACCGTTGTCGCTCGCGCGATAACGGTTTTTGCATTTCTGTTCATGGCAAAACGCATTCAGGCAAAACAAAACGCCCCTGAAACAGGGGCGTGATGATTAATGCTCGAACATCGCAGAAATGGATTCTTCGTTGCTGATGCGGCGGATAGCCTCAGCCAGCATGCCTGACAGGGTCAGGGTACGCACTTTTTTCAGTGCGCGGATTTCTGCGGACAGTGGAATGGTGTCGCACACAATCACTTCGTCGATAACGGAGTTCTTGATGTTTTCCACTGCATTGCCGGAGAAAATCGGGTGGGTAGCGTAAGCGAATACGCGTTTAGCACCGCGTTCTTTCAGTGCTTCAGCGGCTTTACAAAGCGTACCACCGGTGTCGATCATATCATCGACCAGTACGCAGTCACGGCCAGCTACGTCACCGATAATGTGCATCACCTGAGAAACGTTTGCGCGTGGACGACGTTTATCGATGATAGCCATGTCGGTATCGTTCAGCAGTTTTGCTACGGCACGGGCGCGAACAACACCGCCGATGTCCGGAGAAACCACAATCGGGTTTTCCAGGTTCTGTTGCAGCATGTCTTCGAGCAGGATAGGGCTGCCGAATACGTTGTCTACAGGTACATCGAAGAAGCCCTGAATTTGCTCTGCATGCAGGTCTACAGTCAGAACACGGTCAACGCCAACGCTCGACAGGAAGTCAGCAACAACTTTAGCGGTGATTGGCACTCGGGCAGAACGCACCCGGCGATCCTGACGTGCATAGCCGAAGTAAGGAATAACGGCTGTGATACGACCAGCGGAGGCGCGGCGTAAGGCATCAACCATGACGACCAGTTCCATCAGGTTATCGTTAGTAGGCGCGCAGGTGGACTGGATAATGAAAATATCTCCGCCACGTACATTTTCGTTAATTTGCACGCTTACTTCACCGTCGCTGAAACGACTGACGGCGGCGTCACCAAGGCTGGTGTATAAACGGTTGGCAATACGTTGTGCTAGTTCCGGGGTGGCGTTACCAGCAAAAAGCTTCATATCAGGCACGAGAAGAACCTCAGGCTTGCGTCCAGGGAAGACATTGGCTTTTGGTACCACCGGGCGGTGAGCGGTACCAAAGCATTATGCTCACGATACTTCTAAATCTTACTACTTAAATCTGTTGAATAATTGGCTGGCAAAGAACAGACACAAAACTGCTGTGACTCTCTACGCTTTGCCCGCAGTTCTCAACCAGACTTCGCGAAAACGGTGCAACGGCGAAATATTAACACCTTGCGCGACAAAACCCCGACTCCACGATGGCATTTTGTCCAAAACCTGACGGGCGGCAAACTCAGTGTCGAATTCTGCAAACACACAAGCACCTGTCCCGGTCAGTCGCGACGGCGCGTATTCTAACAGCCAAGAAAGTAGCTGTTCAACCTCGTAAAAACGTTTTCTCGCAATCGGTTCGCAATCATTTGCGTAAGGCGTGTCCAAAAGCACATTAACAGGGCGTTTTGGTGTATTTCTGGTCAGCTCGGGATCGCCGAAAATCACCGGCGTTGGAATACTGACGCCCGGATGTGCAATCAGATACCATTTTTCCGCCGGTTCGACCGGCTGTAAAATCTCGCCGATGCCTTCGGCAAAAGCTGCATGCCCCATCACAAACACCGGCACATCCGCACCCAGCGTTACACCCAGTTGCGCCAGTTCAGTATCGGAAAGCCCGCAATTCCAGATCGTATTCAGCGCCACCAGCACGGTCGCAGCGTTAGAAGAACCGCCGCCCAGACCGCCGCCCATCGGAATACGTTTTTGCAGCGCAATATCGGCTCCCTGAGGCGTGCCCGCATGCTGCTGCAATAAACGCGCGGCGCGCACCACCAGATTATCTTCGGCAGCCACACCCTCAACCGGGGTGGTCAGGACGATGTCGCCGTCGTCACGAACGTTAAAACTCAGGCTGTCACCGTAATCGACAAACTGAAACAGTGTCTGCAAATCATGGTAGCCATTCGGACGCTGCCCGGTGATATAAAGGAACAAATTGAGTTTAGCCGGAGAAGGCCACAATTGCTGCGTCATCTCAGTTTAGCGTCCAGTTATCCATTTTCAGTTTGATACGCTGTTCGCCCTGAGTCATTTCCAGACGCTGCGGCAGGGAAGGTTTGGCGTCATCGTCATAGCTCTGATAGACCACAGTGCCCGCTTTGCCGTTCTGCGTAAATTTAACCTGAGACAGACGGTACTGGCTGTCGAGCGTGAAATCGGTGCCATCACCTGGCAGGCCAAGCATCCAAAGACGCAGATTAGCCAGCGGGATCGACATGCCGGTCAGCTTCTGGATCATGTCATCTGGATTATCACTGGTGTAGTGTTTGCCTTCATTATTGGTCAGCTGCGCAATACCACTTTGCACTTTAAGCTCCATTTCGGTGCTGCCCAGCGGATTGGTCAGCAATAAACGGTAGCTGTCCGGGGAATATTGTTGCCAGAAGAAGCGGGCATAGACTTTCTGTTTATCGGAAAGATAAGCGAAAGAACCGCGGGTCTGATAATGCTCGAGCTGTTTAACCTGAGCTTCATGTTCACGCCACTGCGGAGAAGTCGGGCTGGTCGCCGGGCCTTTCGGCGCGTTAATCGAACAGGCGGCAAGCACTAAGCTTGCAAGAGGAAGAAGGCGGACAAAGTGTGCTTTACGCATTGGCATAACAGATAAAATCCTTTGTGCTTTGGCGAAATGGGATGCCAGGGCAAATGTGGCGTGCGTCAGTTTAGCACAGCAGAAGCGTTGGATGATCTCAACCCTGCGCAGATGATCGGCGATCAATTCGTTTTGGGACAATGCTGATGTGTAAAAGGATTTAACCGAAGGTGCTGTTCGCCTTTTATTGATCTCGCGCATCTTGTAGAATGCGCAGCAGACGTAAACCCATACTATTATAAAGTATAAGCCGATAACCGCTCCCGATATGACCCTGCTTGCATTAGGTATCAACCACAAAACAGCCCCGGTGTCTCTGCGTGAACGGGTAACATTTTCACCCGAGACTCTCGATCAGGCGCTTTCCAGTCTGCTCCAGCAACCGCTGGTGCAGGGCGGAGTCGTGTTGTCTACCTGTAACCGCACTGAGTTGTATCTCAGCGTTGAGCAGCAGGAAAATCTGCAGGAACAGCTGGTTAAGTGGTTATGCGATTACCATCATCTGAGTGAAGATGAAGTCCGCAAAAGCCTTTACTGGCATCATGATAATGAAGCCGTCAGCCATCTGATGCGCGTCGCCAGCGGACTGGATTCGCTGGTTCTCGGTGAGCCGCAAATTCTCGGGCAGGTGAAGAAAGCCTTTGCGGAATCGCAAAACGGTCAGGCCGTTTCCGGTGAACTGGAACGTCTGTTCCAGAAATCCTTCTCGGTGGCCAAGCGTGTCCGTACTGAAACGGATATCGGTGCCAGCGCCGTCTCTGTGGCGTTCGCTGCCTGTACGCTGGCGCGCCAGATTTTCGAATCCCTTTCAGATGTGAATGTGTTGCTGGTCGGTGCGGGTGAAACCATCGAACTGGTTGCGCGTCATCTTCATCAGCATAATGTGCGTCACATGATGATTGCCAACCGTACGCGCGAACGTGCGCAGTCGCTGGCGACGGAAGTGGACGCGGAAGTGATCAGCCTGCAGGATATTGATTCCCGCCTCGCTGAAGCCGACATCATAATCAGTTCCACCGCCAGTCCGTTGCCGATTATCGGTAAAGGTATGGTCGAGCGTGCATTAAAAGCCCGCCGTAACCAGCCAATGCTGATGGTGGATATCGCCGTTCCGCGTGATATCGAACCGGAAGTCGGCAAACTGGCGAACGTCTATCTGTACAGCGTCGATGACCTGCACAGCATTATTCAAAACAATCTTGCACAACGCAAAGCGGCGGCCATTCAGGCTGAAACTATCGTGGAGCAGGAGAGTTCAAACTTCATGGCCTGGCTGCGTTCGCAGGGAGCCGTTGAAATTATTCGTGATTATCGCTCACGTGCTGATATTATTCGCGCCGACGCACAAGCAAAAGCTCTCGCCGCCATTGCGCAGGGCGCTGACGTCGAAGCGGTGATCCATGAATTAGCCCATAAATTGACAAACCGCCTTATTCACGCGCCAACCCGTTCTCTGCAACAGGCAGCCAGCGACGGTGATGTGGAGCGTTTGCAAATTTTACGCGACAGCCTCGGGCTGGGTCAGCAATAGTTCTCCTTTTCTCATAGGGTTAAACACCACGCATGAAGCCTTCTATTGTTGCCAAACTGGAAGCGTTACAAGAGCGCCACGAAGAAGTGCAGGCGATGCTTGGCGATGCCAGCGTCATTGCCGATCAGGATAAATTCCGCAGTCTTTCCCGCGAATATTCACAGTTAACGGCTGTTTCTGAATGTTTTCTGGCCTGGCGTCAGGCACAGGAAGATTTAGAAACCGCTGAGATGATGCTCAACGATCCTGCTCTTAATGATAAAGAAATGCGCGAAATGGCGCAGGATGAAATCAAAGAGTGCAAAGCCAATATCGAAGAACTCGAAGAAAAATTACAGCTTCTGTTACTGCCAAAAGATCCGGACGATGAACGCGGTTGTTTCCTGGAAATTCGTGCGGGAACCGGCGGTGATGAGGCGGCTATTTTCGCCGGTGACTTATTCCGTATGTACAGCCGCTACGCCGAAATGCGTCGCTGGCGTGTAGAGATCGTGAGCGCCAGTGAAGGTGAGCACGGCGGTTATAAAGAAGTGATCGCCAAAATCAGTGGCGAAGGTGCTTACGGCCAGTTCAAATTTGAGTCAGGTGGTCATCGCGTTCAGCGTGTACCGGAAACCGAATCTCAGGGGCGTATTCATACCTCCGCCTGTACCGTGGCGGTGTTGCCAGAAATTCCTGAAGCCGAACTGCCAGAAATCAACGCCGGTGATTTGCGTATCGATACGTTCCGTTCATCGGGCGCGGGCGGTCAGCACGTTAATACCACCGATTCGGCTATCCGTATTACGCACATTCCCACCGGTATCGTGGTGGAATGTCAGGACGAACGTTCTCAGCACAAAAACAAAGCCAAAGCGATGTCAGTGTTGGGGGCGCGTATCCGTGCTGCTGAAATGGCGAAACGTCAGGCTGAAGAGTCTTCAACGCGCCGTAACCTGCTCGGCAGCGGCGATCGTTCAGACCGTAACCGCACCTACAATTTCCCGCAGGGTCGCGTTACCGATCACCGTATCAACCTGACTATTTATCGTCTGGATGAAGTGATGGAAGGTAAACTGGACAGTCTTATCCAGCCGATCGTGCAGGAGTATCAGGCCGATCAGCTCGCCGCACTTTCAGAGCAGGATTGATGGATTTTCAGTCCTGGCTGCGTGACGCCACCGGTCGTCTGGCTGCGGGTGAAAGCCCGAAACGTGATGCGGAAATCCTGCTCGGCTTTGTGACTGGCCGGGCAAGAACTTTCATCATGGCTTTTGGTGAAACACAACTTTCCGCTGAACAGCTTCAACAGCTCGAAATCCTGCTGGCGCGACGTGAGCAGGGTGAGCCGGTTGCGTATCTGACCGGCGAACGCGAATTCTGGTCGCTGCCTCTCTCTGTTTCTCCTGCCACGTTAATTCCTCGTCCTGATACCGAATGTCTGGTCGAACAGGCGCTGGAACGTCTGCCGTCTGAACCTGTCAGTATTCTCGATTTAGGAACCGGCACCGGTGCCATCGCGCTGGCTTTAGCCAGTGAACGGCCTGACTGCCAGGTCACCGGGATTGATCTGCAACCCGATGCTGTCAGCCTGGCGCAACACAATGCACAGAAGCTAAGTATCCTGAATGCGCAGTTTTTGCAGGGCAGCTGGTTTACGCCGGTTGCCGGAGAACGTTTTGCGCTGATTGCCAGTAATCCCCCTTATATTGATGCCACAGACTCGCATCTGTTTCAGGGAGATGTGCGTTTTGAGCCCGCGAGCGCACTGGTGGCAGATAATGCCGGTCTGGCTGATCTCGCACATATTATTGCCGCTGCACCCGCGTATCTTCAGAAAGGCGGCTGGTTATTGCTTGAACATGGCTGGCAACAGGCGGCGGATGTACAAAGACTTTTCCAGGATGCCGGCTATCAGCAGGTGATGACCATCAAAGATTATGGCGGTAATGATCGTGTCAGTCTCGGACAATGGCAGCCATAACGACGCATCATCAATTTCTAAGAGCATCACTCTTTAAGAACAACTGACAGAAAGGAAACAGACAATGGCGTCGTATGTCTGGATTAAAAATCTGCATTTGCTGACAATCACGCTGAGCATTACTCTGTTTGTCCTGCGATTTTTTTGGAAATGGGCGGGTTCTGCTATGATGCAGAAACGCTGGGTGAAGGTTGTTCCACATATTGTGGATACTTTACTGCTATTAAGTGGTATTTCGCTTATCTTCATAACACACTTTTATCCGTTCAGCCCACAGGGAACCTGGCTGACCGAAAAGATTTTTGGCGTTATTATCTATATTGCGTTGGGTTTTGTAGCCCTGAGCAAGCGACCAGTGAGTCAGAAAACCCGCTGGCTGGCCTTTATCCTGGCGCTTGCTTGCCTGTATGTGATTCTTAAACTGGCGCTGACGAAAATACCGCTGCTAATGGGATAACTATGAGTACCCTTGCTGATTTTGAATTTAACACCGCCCGGCTCAGTGCCGGGGTGATCAAAGTAACAGAATCCGTGCGTTTTGATTTTAATCCGGACGAAGTTCGCCATCAGTTGCAATTGCTGGTTGATGAAGCGCGCAGCGTCGTTCCTGCGGATCTTGATCAGGATCAGCAGCTCGAAGTGTTGATTGAACTGTTTTACCGTACCTGGGGTTTTGGTGGCGCGGGGGGCGTTTATCGCCTGTCTGACGCCATCTGGATAGACAAAGTATTGTCATCACGCCAGGGAACCCCGGTTTCGCTGGGGGTGATTTTCCTGCATATCGCGCATGAGCTTGATCTGCCGCTAATGCCGGTTATTTTCCCGACACAACTTATCATGCGTGCCGACTGGCTCGATGAAGAAATGTGGCTGCTCAATCCTATCAACGGCGACACGCTCAATGAACACATGCTCAATGTGTGGCTGAAAGGCAATCTGGGCGTGACGGCGGAAATCGAAGATGATGATCTCGATGAAGCGGAAAACACGCTTATCGTGCGTAAAATGCTCGACACGCTTAAAGCCGCACTGATGGAAGAAAAACAGTTTGAACTGGCTCTTCGTGCCAGTGAAACCGTATTACAGTTCGACCCGGAAGACCCGTATGAAATCCGTGACCGCGGGCTGATATACGCCCAGCTGGAATGTGATCATGTGGCGATCAACGATCTTAACTATTTCGTTGAACAGTGCCCGGAAGACCCGATTTCAGAAGTGATTAAAGTGCAGATCCACTCGATTGAGCACAAGCAAGTGACACTGCATTAATTTATAATTACCTCTCGTTCCATCTGATAAATGTTGATAAAACAGCCAGTTGTGGCAGATTCAGATGAAGGATTTTTTACTAAAAGGCCAAAGTATGAAACATAAAGTGGTTAGCATTCAGGACATCAAAGTCGCCAACGATATGCCGTTTGTGTTGTTCGGCGGGATGAACGTACTGGAATCTCGCGATATGGCGATGCGCGTCTGTGAACATTACGTCACCGTGACCCAGAAACTCGGTATTCCTTACGTGTTCAAAGCGTCTTTCGATAAAGCCAACCGCTCATCTATTCATTCTTACCGCGGTCCGGGCCTGGATGAAGGTATGAAAATCTTCCAGGAACTGAAAAAAGCTTTTGGTGTAAAAATCATTACTGACGTTCACGAATCCTGGCAGGCACAGCCTGTTTCTGAAGTGGTTGACGTGATCCAGCTGCCAGCGTTCCTGGCGCGTCAGACTGATCTGGTTGAAGCCATGGCGAAAACCGGCGCTGTCATTAACGTCAAAAAACCACAATTCGTCAGCCCGGGTCAGATGGGTAACATCGTTGATAAATTCAAAGAGGGCGGCAACGATCAGGTTATCCTGTGCGATCGTGGCAGCAACTTTGGTTACGACAATCTGGTTGTCGACATGCTGGGTATGAACGTAATGATCAACGCCACTGGCGGTCATCCGGTCATCTTCGACGTGACTCACGCACTGCAAACACGTGACCCGTTTGGCGCAGCATCCGGCGGTCGTCGTGCTCAGGTAGCAGAACTGGCACGTGCGGGTATGGCGGTCGGTATTGCAGGCCTGTTCATCGAAGCGCACGAAGATCCGGAACACGCGAAATGCGACGGTCCCTCTGCATTGCCGCTGGACAAACTGGAGCCTTTCCTGGTGCAAATGAAAGCTATCGACGATCTGGTGAAAAGCTTCCCGGCACTCGATACCAGCAAATAATCTGTCTCAGCCAGATAAAACAAAGGCGACCTTCGGGTCGCCTTTTCGTTTAGTGCTGATTGTGAAGGGCATCCTGCAGAGAACTATAGAAACTGAGTTTTCCTTCAACCGGATGCATTCTGGCACGGGCCATGGTTTTCAGTGGCTGGAAGGGGATTTCGGCAAGCCGCAGTTCGGTACCTTCCGGTAAGCCGTCGATATAGTGCTGCAACGCGTTAACACCACCGGCATCAAGAACAGCCACACGATCCCACAGCAAGACAATCACTTGTTTACCGGAACTGCGTGCCTGTAATTCACTGAACAGGCGCTCAGCCGCAGCGAAGAACAGCGGACCGTTAACACGCAGTACCAGCGTATTTTCCGCCGTTTCGCCAGGGACTTCCGTCAGCCGCGTCAGTTTCGCTATCCGACGCATAAACAGTAAAGACGCCATCACGATACCGGCAGTAATGGCGATCACCATATCAAACAGCACCGTCAGGCTCATGCATGTCAGCATCACCAGAATGTCGTCTTTCGGTGCGCGGCGCAGGATATCCACCACTTTATGCGCCTCGCTCATATTCCACGCCACCATCAGCAGCAGCGCGGCCATCGCCGCCAGCGGTAACCATGAAAGCAGCGGCGCGAGAATAAGCAGGGCGAGGATCACCAGCAACGAGTGGATCATCGCAGACACCGGCGATGTCGCACCGGCACGAACGTTAGCGGCGGATCGGGCAATGGCCGCCGTCGCCGTAATGCCGCCAAAGAACGGGCTGACCATATTGCCAATACCCTGACCGATCAGCTCATTGTCCGAATGGTGTTTCTTGCCGGTCATCCCATCGAGAACCACGGCGCACAGTAACGATTCAATTGCGCCGAGCATTGCCATGGAGAACGCAGCGGGCAGCAGCGCCTGCACCAGAGACCAGCTCAGTCCGCTGCCATCGGGTTGAGTCCACGGCAGGGCGAATTGCGGCAAGATAGGCGGGATGCCGTTACCTTGCGAGCCATCCGGTAACAGGAAATGAAAGCGGGAACCGATAGTCGCAACCGGATGTCCGGCCTGCATGAAAATCGCCATTACCGCGCAACCTGCCAGCAGCGCCGGAAGATGGCCGGGAACGCGCAATCCCAGTTTCGGCCAGAGGATTAAGACCCCGAGCGTCACAATGCCAATCGCCGCATCACCCATATCCAGCGTCGGCAATGCCATCACCAGCGCGGCCACTTTACTCAGATAATGTTCAGGCACCGTCGCCATCGTCAGACCAAAGAAATCCTTGAACTGCATCGTCCCGATGGTAATCGCAATGCCGGAGGTAAAGCCGAGCGTGACGGGCAACGGGATATATTCAATCAGCCTGCCAAAACGCGCCAGCCCCATCAGCAGCAACATAAAGCCTGACATCAGTGTCGCCAGCAACAGGCCGGATAAGCCGAATTGCTGCGAAACCGGATAGAGGATCACCACGAATGCCGCGGTCGGGCCTGATACGCTAAAACGAGAGCCGCCGAAAATAGCGATAATTATCCCGGCTACCGCTGAGGTATAAAGCCCATATTGCGGCGGAACGCCACTGCCAATGGCCAGCGCCATCGCAAGAGGGATAGCGATAATCCCGACAGTTACGCCCGCAATGGCGTCTTTGAGTAAACGTTGAAAGGTATATTTTTCACGAAAACAGGCGTCGGTCAGAGCACTGAAAAGTCTGATGCGGCGACTTCCTGAGATATTCATAGGGCGTAAACCACCTGGGGAGAAGAATTGATAATAACCCGGTATTCCGTCACCGGAAAAGTCATAGCCTACGCCGGTCTGACTCGGGTTACGTAGATATAAATCAAGACTCGATAACACTTTCCTGCGTAGTCTTCATTTTATTGTAACGGGTGGCAATGTGATGTGCCGCCAGTAATTTCACATACGAATACGATGAAGGCATTCATCATCTATATTTATGTTAATACCCGTGAATCGACAGGTAATAGCGTGAGAGGACGCATTTAATTATGCCGGATATATTTTCGCTGACCAGCCTGTATGCGGATATTTGTGTCACGTACGCCACGCTTTCGGTCAGCTTTTTTGTCCTCAGCCGCAGTGAGCCTTTTACCTTCAAAGGGTCGTACTGGAAACGCCTGGCCTTCGGCCTGGTGGCGGGCATCACGTCGCTCTATTTGCGCGGGAATCAGCTGACGCTAACGGACAGCCTTTCATTTAGTTTTGAAATGTTGCCGATGATTTTAGTGACTTTTTTCGGCGGCTGGCTCAGTGGGTTATCCAGTTATTTCGTGGCATTTTTCTTCAGCGGTATGTTCACGCTTAATAATCTATTTATCGCAATAATCCTCTGCACCCTTTTTTTATTCCGTGTCTGGCAACGGCGGAAACACCGTGAACTTTACATTACCATTGTGCTGATCGGTATTTTCCGTCTGGCGCTGGTTTCCGGATTGCATGGTATTAAGGTGCCATGGACGGCGCTGATTTTTTATCAGCTGGTGGCCGCATTCTGCATGATCCTTTGTTATCACGCGCTGAATTATAAAGAAATCTACATGAGCAAAGTGTTCACCATCCGCGTGAAGGCGGCGACTGATGAACTGACGCAAATTAACAACCGGGCCAGTATTGATTACTGGCTGGCGCAGCGGCAAACGCAGCGGGAGGCCTGCGGCTTAATTCTGCTCGATATCGATAACTTCAAACGGGTGAATGATACCCTCGGGCATCTGGCGGGCGATCGGGTATTAATTGAAGTAGGACGTTTATTACGCCACCTGACGCGCAATGAAGATTTCGCCGGGCGTTACGGCGGCGAGGAGTTTCTGGTCATGACGTCGGCTTATGACCCGCCGACGCTGCTGGCTATAGCGGAACGCATTCGCCAGGAAGTCGAAAACTGCGTGATCATTCTGGAAGATGGCAGGGAACTTAAAGTGACGGTGTCATCGGGCGTGTCATTGTATTTGCCGGGAATGATTATCCGCAAGTCGCTAAAACTGGCGGATTTATCATTATATGAGGCCAAACGGCAGGGCAAAAACCGCGTGGTCGCCAGCTCGATCCTGACACTGGCTACGCTCGGTACGAAACGTCATTATCCCAGAATGTAAAAAGGAGCCTTAAAAGGCTCCCTGGTTTGTTATCAGAAAGCAGATTACTTCTGTGTGCCTTCTTCAATTTTCGGCGGATAGTTCAGATCAGCCGCTTTACGCATTTTTGCAACGTCTTTGGCGGTGACAGTTGCCGCTGCCGGATTTCCGAATTGCGTGCTGACATAATTACTCAGTGTTGCAATCTGCTCGTCATTCAGCTGATTGGCAAACGACGGCATCATGATTTCGCCCTTATCCATATGACGCTGCACGCCATTAAGGATAACGGAAACCTGATTTCTGTTGTCGTAAGAACCGGTGCTGGTATGACTGAACAGCGACGGATACGCATGGAAGCCCTCGCCGCTGCCTTCACCGCCTTTGCCGTGACAGGCTGCGCAGCTGGCATTAAACAGGGCGGCGGCTGACTGGTCAATTGTCTGACCTTCAGCACGCAGCGGATAAACGTCCTGATTTTTCTGGCCCCATGCATCGCGCGGTTTGGTTTGCTTGTCATCAGCAATCGCCGGAACCGAGCGGATATAGGTCGCAATCGCGTTCAGGTCACTGTCTGTCAGATGTTGCAAACTGTGCTCGATGGCTTCAGACATTGCACCGGAAGCTGACGCTTTGCCCGCCACAAAACCGGTTTTCAGGTAAGTCACCAGTTCCTGCTGCGACCAGTTGCCGATCCCGGCATTTTTGTCCGGCGTGATATTAAACGCTACCCACGAGCCTAAATCACCGCCGGAAAACGCTTTATCGGTATCCATGCCCATGGTCAGCGTGCGCGGCGTATGGCAGGTGCCGCAGTGTTCCAGCGCTTCCACCAGATATGCGCCGCGATTCCAGTCCGCTGATTTGGACGGATCGTTTTTCAGTTCGCCTTTGTCGAAGTTAAACATCTTCCACACGCGCATGCCCCAGCGCTGGTTAAACGGGAAAGACAAATCCGTTTGCGGCCCGGCGGAATGTACTGCTGGTTGCGACATCAGATAGGCTTTGATCGCCAGTACGTCTTCACGTTTCATTTTGGTGAATGAATCGTAAGGCATTGCCGGATACAACTGCTGTCCGTCTTTGCCAACGCCTTCACGCACCGCGCGGACGAACTCATCGTCACTCCAGCTGCCGATACCAAATTCCTTATCAGAAGAAATATTGGTGCCGTAAATCACCCCGAAAGGGGATGCCAGCGGATAACCGCCGCCGAACTTCGCGGTTTTATCTGCACCCGGCGCGGTGTGGCAGGCGGTACAGTCACCGGCTATTGCCAGATATTCACCGCGTTTAATCATCTCCGCATTGCCTGCTGCATCATCAGCCCAGGCGCTGGCTGCTGCCATTATCGGCAGCGCCGCCAGCACGAATTTCATTTTCATTGCTCAATCCTCAGAAAATCAGGCCAGGCTTTTCAGCACCGCGTCAGCCATACGTAATGCCAGCGCGGTTCCGGACAGCGTGGAATTCACTGTCGAAGCAGAAGGCATAATGCCGGTACCGGCAATAAACAGGTTCGGGTGGTCATGCGTACGGCAATTTCCATCCACCACGGAATCTTTCGGGTCGCTGCCCATGATCATGGTGCCGGTAATGTGCTGGTTGTTGTCGTAAACGCCACGTTTGCTGTACACCACTTCGGTGCCGCCCATCTCTTTGACGATTTTCTGGAAGTCGAGCATCGACTGGTCATAGCCGCGGTGAACGTAGTCCGGGAATTTGTAGTGAACCTCCAGACGCGGGATCCCCCATTCGTCTTTCTCGGTCTTGCTAAGTACCACGCGGTTTTCAGGCTCCGGCAGCATTTCCAGCAGGCATTTCAGCTGAATAAAACGCTCGGACTGGTAGGTCAGTTTGTCGTTAAGCGCTTTGCCGTAATATCCCTGACGCACCAGGCGCTCGGTCAGATAACGCACCGGCGAGGTGTTGGCGACGTCGATACGTAACGCAGAGCGTTCGCGGCGGAAATCACCATCACGCAGATTATTGATACTGCCGGGACGCATCGGGCCGCGACCGAAATACACCGGTTCATCGGCATAGAATTCAACGGAAGTACCCGGGTGATCCATCAGGTTGCGGCCGACCATACCGGAACTGTTGGCGATGCCGTCCGGGTATTTGTCACTGGTGGACATCAGCAGCAGTTTCGGGCTTTCGATGCCGTTGGCAGTCAGCACGAAGCGTTTGCCGGTGACTTTGTGGGTCACTTTGTCTGCATCGAGATAATGCACGGCCACGATTTCACCGCTGTCATTGGCTTCGATTTTGTACACCACGGCGTTGGCAATCACGCGTACACCGGCTTCAATGGCTTTGCGCGCGGAGATACCGCCGTGATATTGCGCGTCAATCGGACAGACAGGCATACAGTTGTTGTTGCCACAGCAGGCAGGACGGCCATCGTAAGGAATACTGTTGCGCGCCTGTGGGCCGATACCCAGGATGTAACCGAGTTTGGCAATGCGTTTACTGATGCGGTCGAACCCGTAAGGTAGCGGAATACCCGGCAGCGGATAAGGCTGTGAGCGCGGGGAGTCCAGCGCATCATCACCCGAAACCCCCATCTGAATTTCCGCTTCGGTGTAATACGGCTCCAGCTCTTCATAGCTGATTGGCCAGTCACGACCCACGCCATACAGTGTTTTGATCTTCATGTCGTTTGGCAGCAAACGGAACGCCTGTCCCGCCCAGTGCCAGGTCGTACCGCCGACACCGCGCAGATATTGCGCAGCATAGAGATCCGGGCCTTTCTGGATCAGATAGTTGTTATCTTTTGGCTGGAACTTCGGTTGCGGAGCCCAGGGTTTGGGCGGATACGGCTCGGTGAAATCGCCTTTCAGCGGTGACTGACGGAAAAGTTCTACCGCTTCATCGCGTTTAATCACCGGCCCTGAATCGAGCATCAGCACGGAAACGCCGGCTTTCACCATTTTCAGCGCAGCCAGCGAACCGGCTATACCCGCACCAATAACAACGACATCTGCATTCAGTGCATCAGCCATGAGCAATCACCTCCGTGGAATTTTGTTGCAGTGCAGCAGGCTTGTTGACCCAGAAATTCGGTTCACCCGGCGCATAACTTGGCGGCAGCAGGTTATTTTTCAGCAACTGATAGCTGACGATATTTTCGAATCCGATACATTTCTGGCTGCCAGGCTGACCGACCACACCGAGATACCAGCCGCTGACCAGTTGCTGATACAGCTGCGCCAGCTCTGCCGGTTGCGTGGCCAGCAACTGATGCAAATCTTCACCGACAACATTTTTGTGCGTGGTGATCAGCGCTGAAAGGGCATCCAGCTGCGTGTCGAGCTGCGTATTATTTGATGACTGATGATTTTGTGACTGATGCAGCCAGCTGTAGAGCGCCTGAGCGAGGTGCGGTTCGAGCGTGTCCATGCCGGTCAGCTGTTTAGAAAGTGCCATAAAACTGTCTGGCATTGTCACAGCAGAAGCAAGCGGTGGCGCGGCATGGGCGAGGGTGGCAAATACGCCACCGCCCAGCATCTGGCTACCGATACCCGCAACCATGACGCCCGCAGTGCCGAGTATCCACCGGCGACGAGAGAGATTGATCATGCTGAAAGTCCGTAAATGTTCCGTATAAAACGGCCACGGGGGGCGTGGCCGTCAACAAGAAGGAGTAATTAAAAGTGCCTGTTATTTCAGGACGCTGGCCGCTTTTTCTGATGACTGATTATCGATGTCCTGCTTCGGTGTGCTGACACCGACTGCACCAACTACTTCACCGTCAATGGTCAGCGGGAAGCCGCCACCCAGTGCCACGGCGTGCGGGATTGCCAGCACGGTGGTTTCACCGCCTTGCAGGCGCTGCATGAATTTCAGCGAAGGAGCGTGATACAGCGCTGAAGTGCGTGCTTTACCGATGGAGGCTTCGACGCATCCGGCAGGAGAGCCGTCCAGACGCTGGAATGCCAGTAATGAACCAGACGCATCAACAACAGCAACGCAACCGGTGCTGTGTTGCTCAGCAATGGTCGCTTTTACGCTGTCGATGACTTTAGCAGTCTGCGCGTTATCGAGCTGAGGATGCCCGGCGGCGAAAGCAGAAGTGGCGGAGAATAATAAAGCGGAAGCACAAATTACAGCACGTGCTGTGTGTTTTTTAACAGACATAGACTCATCCCTTGTAGCGGTAGCAAAACATTGCTTAAAAAAAATCTGGAAAAATAGTTGCATTAAATCAATATCTTTAAAATTCAACGGCGTCATAAGCTGAACACTTGATGTGTTTCTTAATGCCATGCAGATGAAGCGGGTATTGAATTTTGTTTCCCAGATGTTAATTCAATTAACAAGCATGAAAAAGTGACGGTTGCGTATGGCAACTAATTTTCAGGAGGTGTTGTGAGGATATTTCAGGCAAAACGGGCTTGCAGGCCTTGTTAAATAAGGACTGAACATTTTGTGCGGTTATGTACCAGATGATCCGTTTGTATTAATGAAATGTGATGAAGTTAACAAAAAAAGCCTCCGCGACGGGAGGCTTTGCAGTAAATCGTCCGGTGTTACTGCCCCGGTTGCCAGCTGCTGCGGCATTCATCGCGGCGGAAGCTCAGCACACGGCTGCGGTTCGAGACGAGTTTGACGTTGTAGCCCTGGAAATAAAGACAGAAGGTTTTCTTCCACGGCCCGTCTGGAAGTTCCACCAGCAAACGTCCTGCCCCCAGCGAGGTTAGCTGGCCGCTGGCGCGCTGAGTGCCAACGCCAGTCCGCAGTTTGTCGCCGTCGATATCAAAGGCGGCTTTTGACTCGGGATGATACCAGCGCCCCTGAACCATCTTCAGGCAGTCATTGGGCTCGATTGGCCGGAAGTAACGTGGCGCGTGGCCGATTTCCCCTTCAATGGCATGACCATTCCAGCGCAAGCGCATCGGCATATGCGCCGAAAGTGTAATGGCCTCACCGGCATCTTCGCCCTGATACAAGTTATCGGCGGAACCGAGATAACTGGCGGTGCCGTTACTGACTTTCAGCCAGTAAGGATCGGCGATGCTGGAATACAAACCGTCCGGCAGGGCGTCGCTGCGGGCAGGAAGCGGTGATGCGAGTAATACGGACATCACTTCCAGTGCGTGCGTATAGGCGGTGGTATCTTCACGGTTGGACACCAGCGCGATGCCAGCATCCAGTTGCGGGTGAAGCAGGAAATAGGTTTTGTATCCTGCATGGGAACCGCCATGGCCGTAAACCGTATGTTCACCGATTTGCGACGACGTGGTTCCCAGTCCGTAGGCGGAAGGGATATTGCCGTGCAGATGGCGTTGCGCGGTCAGCGCTTTCAGCACGCCTGCACCCGGACCGCTGTCTGCCAGCAGGCTTTGCAGCCAGACGGAAAGCGACCGTACGCTGCCGGTCAGACTGCCGGAAGCCGAAAGATGTAATCCGGCGACCGCTGTTTTCCAGCCGCTCGTGTCCTGCCAGTAACCGGGCACCAGATTGGGCACAATATCAAACCAGGTTTCCGGCGCGCGGAAGGCTACATCAAGCGGACGCGCGATGTGTTCCGCCAGCAAATCTTCAAACAAAATGCCTTTTCGCCTGAGGATTTCTTCCACCAGCCGGTAACCGGTATTGCTGTAGGAAATCTCGGTGCCAGCGGGGAAATTCAGCGCGCCGTCCTGCGCGAGAAATTCCATAATCGCCTCCGCATCGCTGACGTTATAAACCGAAATCCCCAGCAGGGAGAGCGTTTCGCGTACATCTGGCAACCCGCCCGTCATGTCCAGTGCCTGACCGACAGTCACTTCAGACATCGGCGGTTTCAAGTCAGGCAGATACTGACCGAGGCGGTCTTGCGTTGAGAGTCCGGCATCACTTTTCAGTAAGGCCAGCGCCGCGAAAATATGCTTGGTGACTGAAGCATAGCGAACCACGGAATCTATGCTGAAGGGCTGCGAAGTGGTCAGGTTGGCCAGGCCACCGGTGGCGAAACCGCGCAGTGTTTGACTGTCGAAAAGAGTGATTGCCCCGCCGGGCTCGCCGGGCTTATCCCAGTTTTGAGTAATGCGTTTTGCTGTCGCCTCAGCGGCTTGCCACTGTAAATCAGAGGTCATGAGAATCTCCACAGACTGTCTATCAGTGAATAAGAGGGCAGCCGGACTGCCCGTGAGACCGGAATAATGTGCGTTTGTGCAACGGTTATTCGGGCTCCTCTAAACTGAGACTTAACGATCGTAATTCTGCTGTATGCGGGTGGGTGACGTTGCCCGTCCGTAAATCGTCTGCGCTCAGAAGCTCAACCATTTCACCACCAATCATTACGCCAATGCTGGTGCAAAGATGCGTTACGACGGCCAGATTGTGGCTGACGAGGATATAAGTCAGTTTCCGCCGTTCACGCAGGTCGCTTAGCAGATTGAGGATCTCCGCCTGTACCGACACATCCAGCGCCGAAGTCGGTTCATCGAGCAGTAAAATTTCCGGTTCCGAAATCATTGCCCGCGCAATGGCGACACGCTGACGCTGTCCGCCGGAAAGCTGATGCGGGAAACGAAAACGCACCGCCTGCGGCAAACCGACTTCGCTCAGGGCGTCGGTTATGCGCTTCTCAATGTTGAGAAAACCATGCACGATCAAAGGTTCGCTGAGAATGCGGTCGATGGTCTGGCGCGGATGCAGCGAACCGTACGGATCCTGAAACACCATCTGCACGCGGCGGAAGAAGCGTTTCTGGCGTACCGGCAGCTGATCTTCACCGCCGATTACCATTTCTCCTGACCATGACTGATTCAGTCCGGCCAGCGCGCGTAAAATGGTCGATTTTCCGGAGCCACTTTCGCCGACAATCCCGAAGCATTCGCCCGGCGCAACGCTGAAACTCACGCCTTTGACCACTTCGGTCTCGCCAAAAGCAATCCGCAGATTGTTGAGAATAATTTTGCTGTTATCTGCATCCTGATAGAAAAGAGGGGATTGGTCAGTCATGAGGTTTTCCATGCTTCGTCACGCACCAGAACCGGCAGTCTGTCACGCGGATGTTTCAGCGACGGCAGACATTCCAGCAGCCCGCGGGTGTAAGGATGTTGCGCTTTCAGCAGGTCGCCCGCCTGTAATGTTTCGACGATACGGCCTGCGTACATCACGGCCACGCGGTCGCAGAATTTGGATACCAGCGGTAAATCGTGGCTGATCAGAATCAGTCCCATGCCGAGACTGGAAACCAGATCATCCAGCAGACGCAAAATCTCGGCCTGCACGGTGGCATCCAGCGCGCTGGTCGGTTCATCGGCAATCATCAGTTCGGGATCTGGCGCCAGCATCATGGCAATCATTACGCGCTGGCCCATACCGCCGGACACTTCATGCGCATAGCGTTCGGCGACTTTATGCGGGTCGCGGATACGCACCTGATCCAGCAGTTCTATGGCGGCGTTCATTGCCTGTTTTTTCGAACCGCCTTTATGCGTCTGCCACGCTTCCGCCACCTGTTTGCCAATGGGCATGACCGGATTGAGCGAGTATTTCGGATCCTGCAAAATAAATCCGACGCGTTTGCCGCGTATCTGCCGCATCTGCTTTTCACTGGCGTTGCGCAAATCAATACCGTCGAAAGACAGCGTTTCAGCACGGCATTTTGCGCTTGATGGCAACAGGTTCATCAGGCAACGTGCGGTCAGGGATTTCCCCGAGCCGCTCTCGCCGACAATTCCGAACTTTTCTTTACCCAGTGACAGTGATACGCCGCGAACTGCGTCGAAACTGCCGCTGTTGGTCTGAAAGGTAATATGCAGATCTTTGATATCAACCAGCATCATTTCTCCTTAGGATCGAGGACGTCGCGCAGGCCGTCGCCGAGGAAGTTAAACGCCAGTGAAGTGACAAAAATCGCAATGGCTGGGATCAGCGGCACCCACCATTCGCTGAACAGGAAACGGCGCGCAGTGGCAATCATTGCGCCCCATTCCGGCGACGGCGGCTGAGCGCCCATCCCCAGAAAACCCAGGCTGGCAGCGGTGATAATGATCGAACTCATATCCAGCGTGATGCGCACCACCAGACTGGGTACGCACAACGGCATGATATGGCGCAGCACAATACGCGCCGGTGTCGCGCCGGTCAGGCGGCAGGCGGCAATATAATCTGTGCCGCGCACCTGCATAGTTTCCGCGCGGGCGAGGCGTGCATAAGGCGGCCAGGCAGTAAGGGCGATCGCCAGAATGGCACTTTCGATACCAGGCCTGAGTGCAGCCACAAAGGCCAGAGCCAGGATCAGACGCGGGAATGCCAGGAAAATGTCGGTGATGCGCATCAGAATACGGTCAAGCAATCCGCCCGCGTAACCGGCCACGCAGCCAATCAGCAGGCCGAGCGGGGCGACAATCGCTACCACAATAATCACCATCCCGAGCGTGATACGTCCGCCATAAAGAATACGGCTCAGGGTATCGCGTCCCAGTTCGTCGGTACCCAGCCAGTGCAGGGAAGACGGTTTTGCCAGACGGTGTGCCAGATCCTGCGCACCCGGATCGTAACTGGTCAGCCACGGCGCACAGATGGAAATCAGCAGGACGATCAGCACGGTGAACAGACCGGTAACGGCCAGCGGATTTTTGCGAAGACCAAGCCAGATGCGGTAACGACGGCCCCAGACGGCTTGTGTCCGTGTATGTGGTGTATCCGCCAGCAGCCAGGCGCGGCTGCCTGCACGGGGTTGAGGTGTGACAGGAAGAGTGCTCATTTTACGCGGGGATCCAATAGTCGGTAGAGAAGGTCGGCCAGCAGGTTAAGCAGCACGTAAATCGCGCCAATCAGCAGCGTGGAGCCGATCACCGGGTTCATATCCGCATTCATCAGCGAGACGGTGAGGTATTGCCCGAGGCCGGGCCAGGAGAAGACGTTTTCAGTCACTACTGCGCCCTCCAGCAAACCGGCATACGTTAGTGCAAGCACCGTAATCAGCTGCACGCCGACCGTCGGGAAAGCATGTTTCCAGATGACGCGTTGCGCAGAAAGCCCTTTGGCGCGGGCCGTTATCACATATTCCCCGCCGAGTGCGTTGAGCATAAAAGTACGGGTCATGCGGGTGATGTAAGCCATGCTGAAATACGCGAGGATCAGCACCGGCTGAGCCATATGCGCAAGGGCATCCCAAAATGCGCCCATGTCACCGGCCAGCAGCGAATCCACGGTAAGCAAACCGGTGACCTGCGGGATCATGTCCTGATAGATGATGTCCTGACGTCCCGGCCCCGGCGCGATACCCAGCGCGGAATAGAAAATCAGCAGGCTGAGCAGCGCCAGCACAAACACCGGCAGGGAGTGACCGGCCAGACATACCACGCGGATCGTCTGATCAATCCAGCTGCCCTGACGCGTTGCCGCCCAGACGCCCAGCGGAATACCGACAATAGCGGCGATAATAATGGCCGCCGTCGCCAGTTCCAGCGTTGCCGGGAAAAAGCGCGCGATATCGGTGGTCACCAGATTGGAGGTCAGGGCAGAACGGCCTAAGTCACCGTGAAATACCTGACTGAGATAATGGAAGAACTGCATCCAGAGGGGCTGATCCAGCCCCATTTCATGACGAACCCGTTCGACGACTGCCTGCGGGGCATTATCGCCAACCGCAGCCAGAACCGGGTCTGTCGGCATCACGCGACCGATGAAAAAAGTCACCACCGACAGACCAAACAAAGTAAGACAAACGCTGATGCAGGTACTCAGAAATCCCTTGAGTCTCTTGCTCACGCTTTAACAACCTTCTCGTAAGGGCTGGTGCTCATTACTGTTAATACCACGCCGGAAATCACGTTGCGGCAGGCGGCGGTCATGGTGGGTTGCAACATGATGGCAAACGGGCTGTTTTCCATATGTCTGGTCTGCAACTCTTCGTAGAGTTTGATGCGGGTGGCCGGATCCGACTCTTTCAGCGCTTTGGTGCTGAGATCTGAAATGTCTTTATCCTGCCAGCTGCAACGCCATGCCAGCGTGCGGCTCTTGGCTTTGTCGGTATTATCCGGGTTGCTGCAGAAGGCTTCTGCGTTGGAGTTCGGGTCAAAGTAATCCGCCCCCCACTGGGTCATCGCCAGTTGCTGCTGACGCGCACGCATTTTAGTCAGCACCTGACGGCTTTCGGCAGCCAGCAGCGTGACTTTAATCCCGACTTCGGCGAGGTTCGATTGCAATGCCTGCACGATGTCAGAAGAAGGTGAGGCGGAGTAGTGATCGAGGGTGATTTCAAAACCGTTCGGGAAACCGGCTTCGGCCAGCAGCGCTTTGGCTTTTGCCACATCACGTTTGTACATAATGGTACTCACCGCCGCAGGGAAACCTTCCGGCAGAAAGCTCTGGTGGATTTTGTGGGTCAGCGGCACGATATGCTGCTGGATGTTTTCGTAATCGATTGCCCATTTAATCGCCTGCCAGACCTGCGGTTTGGCAAGATTCGGATGCGCGGTATTGGCAGAAAGCATAAAGGTGCCGGCAATGCCTTTCTGTACCAGCGTGAAGTTTTTGTCCTTCAGCAGAGGACGTAATTGTTCGGTAGTCAGGTTACGCGCAATATCGATATCGCCTTTCTGCAACATGAGCAACTGGGCAGAAGGGTCAACTATGTGACGCATGATGATGCGCTGGATTTTGCCTGCGTGCGGGTTGTTTTTGTTGCTTTCGAGAATCACGGATTCGCTGACTTTCCAGTCGCGCAGTTTGAAAGCACCGGAACCGGCGCTGTTTTTCTTCAGCCAGGCGTTACCCAGATCATCACCCGCCTGATTGGCCAGGCAGGCAGATTTTTGCACGATACTGCCCACGTTCGCGGTCAGGCAATACAGCAGAAAGGATTCAGAAGCAGGTTCAGTGGTCTGGATCACCAGCGTTTCGGCGTCCGGCGCGGTAATCAGGCTGTCGACGTTATCTTTGGTATAGCCAAACTGGTTGATGATGTAGGCCGGGCTCTTGTCGAGTTTCACCACACGCTGCAGGGAAAATGCGGCGTCTTCGGCAGTGACAGGTTTTCCGTCGGCCCATTTTGCTTTCGGATCGAGTTTGAACGTGAAGGTTTTTTTATCGTCGGAAGAGGTCCATGAAACAGCCAGATCGCCTTCGATTTCATCAGGGGAGGCCAGTTTTGGTTTCACCAGTTGCTGGTACATATTGCCGGTAATTTCACTGCCCACGGACTCGAAGCTTTCATGCGGATCAAGGCTGGTAATGATATCAAGCTGGATAGCCATCACCAGAATTGAGGCTGGTGTGGCAGCAAACACAGCATCGAATTTCAGGTAGGACAGAACAGGTATTGCGGAAAAACCGGTAACAAATTGACGCCTGGTAACCATAACTACTCCCATCGTGTTGATATATAAAAGTAAAATTAAAAATTACGTTGGCCAACCCTTGACTTAACTCCGGGCAACTGGCTTAAATGAAAAACCGTTGCTTTACACATCCCGACGTTTCATATCGAAAAAACTAATGTGAAGCGTACTGTGCTTGTTCTTTGCTGGTGCAATTTCACGCGGTGAGTGCACCCTGTCGGAACATATCTCCGTTGTCTTAGCCATGCTCAATCAAAGGTAGACCTTTTTTATGAATAACGTAGCGCACGGAACTGAAGAATTAATGCCGGTTTTTGATGGACATAACGATGTTTTGCTACAACTGTGGAACGAACATCGTCAGGATCCTGCACAGTCATTCCTTCAGGGACCCGCCAGCGGACAATTAGACCTGCCGCGCTGTCGTGACGCAGGCTTTGCCGGCGGGCTTTTCGCCGCCTGGGTGCCTACTCCTGAAGTAGATCTAGCAATTAGCGTGCCTGATCGTACTGTGGACACCCGTTTTCTGCCGGAAGGTACTCAAAAGCATCCTGATTTTTCCCCGACACCTTCTTTCGATTTTGCACGTGACGTCACATTTGGCATGATGGCGTTCCTGCTCAGAATCGAAGAACAGTCGCAGGGAAAGGTGAAAATTTGTCGTACCGCGCAGGAAATCAGACAGTCGATAGATAACCATGCATTAGCTGTGGTTATGCATATCGAAGGGGCGGAAGCGATAGATGAGGATTTATATAATCTGGATGTGCTTTACAGCATGGGGCTGCGTTCTCTCGGGCCAGTCTGGAGTCGCCCGAACATTTTCGGCGAGGGTGTGCCATTCAAATACCAGACGTCGCCGGACACCGGGCCGGGGCTGACCGATGCGGGTATCCGGCTGATCAAAGCCTGTAACCAAAAACGCATCATGATTGATTTGTCACATCTGAACGAAAAAGGGTTCTGGCAGGTGGCTGAACTGAGCGACTCGCCGCTGGTGGCCAGCCATTCCAATGCGTTCAGCATATGTCCGATGTCGCGTAATCTCACCGATAAACAGCTTGGCGCAATCAAAGAGAGCAGCGGTTTTGTCGGGCTCAATTTTGCTGTGCCATTCCTGCGTGAAGACGGCAAACGCAGCGACGATACCGGCACAGACATTATGGTGCGTCATGTGGATTATCTGGTTGAACATCTGGGTGAGGATGGCGTGGGCTTCGGTTCGGATTTTGACGGGGCATCGATGGCACCGTTTATGAAGGACGTACGCGGACTGCCGGTGCTGGTTGAAGCACTGCGCAAAGCGGGGTATGGCCAGGCGTTGCTGGAGAAAATCTGTTACAAGAACTGGATTAATGTGCTGGAACGCACCTGGGGGCAGTAAGGCTGCGGGAAAAATGTTCGCGGCAAAAGAAAAGGCAGCCATTTCTGGCTGCCTTTTTGCTGTTTCGGGCTCAAACTTATTTGAAGAAGTCTGCGCTGATGGTGAGGTTGCCACCACTTTTGTTCTGCCACTGACGAGTGATGTGGTAGAACTTGGCGCCTTTGGCAGCTGCACGGTTTGCCACTTCCTGTGAAACATCCGTGGTGCTGTTGAAGTGACCGGTGAAGGTCGTGGAGTCAAACGGCACCATCTGAGCGGCGGTCACGTCATTCACTTCCTGAATTTTCGCGCCGTTGGTTGCTGTGACGGTGTAACGTTTACCAGTAGATGACTGCGTTTCGAAGAAACGGCCTACTTCACGGCTTGGACTGCCGGAAGATGCCACGCCTGGGATCTCAACTTTCTTCGCTTCTGCGCCACCGGCTGCCAGTGCTGCACGGCCTGCATCAGAATCGGCAGGAATGGCATCAGGTGACTGAACCACGCGTTTTGGCGCATCTTTCTTATAAATAAACGCAGTGATGTACTGGTTGCCGCCGCTGTTGGCATCAATCTGGCGGACGATGAAGAAGGAATAAGCCCCTTTATCTTTCGCCGCTTTTGTAATGGCATCGTTAACGTCTGGCTGGCTGCGATAGAAACCGCTGACAGTCACAGTATCAAAAGGCTCAAGTCCATAAGCGACGTCTTTCGGCAGCTCTACCACGCCATTAATGACGCGATAATGGGGATCTTTGCTCACTTCCGGCGCATCTTTTTTATAGATATCTGCCACTACACGCCAGTTACCGCTATTGTTAGTGCTGTTGGTATCTTGAATATAAAAATAATCTGCACCCAGCGTATCGGCACGGCGGGACACGGCATCAGCCGCATCGCCCAGCGTGTTGAAACGCCCGGTAATAACAATGCGATCAAAAGGCTTAATGGCTGCAGCTTTCTGTGGGCTAATTTCCTGCGCGGCATGTGCAGCCGACAGCGCAGAAACAGAAAACAGGGCCGATGCGATGATCGTTTTTGTCAGCTTCATAAAAAATCCTTTCACCTTGCGCAGTAATGTTGAAACGTGCTGAATTCTTGATGTGTAACAGGTTAGCGGCCGATTATTGCATGTAACAATGCCGAGTGTCTCAGCAATTTATGGCAATAATGCGTGCGCCACCGACGATAACAGCGACTTTTTTTACCAGGTATAACTTATATAAGTTTGTTGAATAATCCAAGTAGTGAAATAAATGTTAATTATTCACTATTTTCTAACTTTTATGCCCGTTCTGAGCGGGTTAAGGTAGAGAAACTCTCAGTGATAGATCGGGTTTAAAGCAGGTTATCAGGTGGATTAAAGGCCTGTTTACTCAGGTTTGCAGCAGGTTTGCGGCCCATATCAATTTTTTTATTATTAATTGTCTGACTATCGCTGTGATACGTAGATTATTGATTAGATATTCAGTAGGTTATAAGCGGCCTGAAAAAATACAAACCGGGGCTTACTATCAACCGGCAGGCGTGAAGTTGAATTGTTATGACGATGACATAAATCATCAATGAAAAGGGTGAAGGGAATACTATGCGTATTGGTGTACCAAGAGAGCGGTTGACCAATGAAGCCCGGGTTGCAGCCACGCCGAAGACGGTGGAACAGTTGCTTAAACTCGGCTTTACGGTCGCTATCGAACAGGGAGCCGGTAAATTAGCCAGCTTTGACGATGCAGCTTATGAACTGGCGGGTGCATCTGTCGTCAGCGGCGATGATGTATGGCAATCAGATATCGTGCTGAAGGTGAATGCGCCTGAAAACGATGAAATCGATAAATTACAAGCAGGCACCACGCTGGTCAGTTTCATCTGGCCTGCGCAAAACCCTGAGTTGATTCAAAAACTGGCTGATCGTCAGGTGACGGCAATGGCAATGGATTCTGTGCCTCGTATTTCCCGCGCACAATCTCTTGATGCCCTGAGCTCAATGGCTAACATCGCGGGTTATCGCGCGATTGTGGAAGCCGCCCATGAATTTGGTCGTTTCTTTACCGGGCAGATCACTGCTGCGGGTAAAGTGCCGCCGGCGAAAGTCATGATCATCGGTGCCGGTGTGGCTGGCCTGGCTGCCATTGGCGCAGCAGGAAGCCTCGGCGCTATCGTCCGTGCTTTTGATACCCGTCCTGAAGTGAAGGAACAGGTAAAAAGTATGGGTGCGGAGTTCCTGGAACTGGACTTCGAAGAAGAGGCGGGCAGCGGTGACGGCTACGCAAAAGTGATGTCAGAAGCCTTCATTAAAGCGGAAATGGCGCTGTTCGCAGCCCAGGCCGAAGAAGTAGACATCATTGTGACCACCGCGCTTATCCCGGGACGTCCAGCACCGAAGCTCATCACCAAAGAGATGGTCGCTTCGATGAAACCGGGCAGCGTGATTGTCGATCTGGCAGCCCAGACGGGCGGTAACTGTGAACTGACGGTTGCAGACCAGATTACCACTACAGAAAACGGCGTGAAGATTATCGGTTATACCGATTTGCCAAGCCGCCTGCCGACGCAGTCCTCCCAGCTTTACGGCACCAATCTGGTTAACCTGCTGAAATTACTGTGCAAAGAGAAAAACGGTGAAATCGAAATCGATTTTGAAGATACCGTTGTGCGCGGTGTGACCGTGGTGAAAGCGGGTGAAGTGACCTGGCCGGCACCGCCAATTCAGGTTTCTGCTCAGCCCCAAGCTGCGAAAGCCGCTGAGCCGGTAGCAAAAGCTGAAGTTAAGCCCGCGTCTCCGTGGACCAAATTCATCATCATGGCCGTTGCCATTGTGCTGTTTGGCTGGCTGGCGAATGTGGCGCCGAAAGAGTTCCTCTCTCACTTTACGGTGTTTGCGCTGTCCTGTGTGGTCGGTTACTACGTGGTGTGGAATGTCAGCCATGCGCTGCATACCCCGCTGATGTCGGTCACTAACGCCATTTCGGGGATTATTGTGGTCGGTGCCGTACTGCAAATCGGTCATGGCGGATGGGTCAGTTTCCTGTCCTTTATTGCCGTGCTGATTGCCAGTATCAATATTTTCGGCGGATTCACCGTCACTCAGCGCATGCTGAAGATGTTTCGTAAGAACTAAGGGGAATATATGTCTGGGGGTTTAGTTACAGCAGCATATATTGTTGCCGCTATTCTGTTTATTTGCAGCCTTGCCGGGCTGTCAAAACATGAAACATCAAAACAGGGTAACATTTTCGGCGTCACCGGGATGGCCATCGCGTTAATCGCGACCATTCTTGGACCTGACTCCGGTAACGTTGGCTGGATCATCGTCGCCATGGTGATCGGTGGTGCGATTGGTGTTTATCTGGCACGTAAAGTCGAAATGACCGAAATGCCTGAGCTGGTTGCCATTCTGCACAGCTTCGTGGGTCTGGCTGCGGTTCTGGTGGGCTTTAACAGCTATCTGGATCACGGTGCGGTGCCGATGGAAGGCGTGATGGAAAACATCCATCTGACCGAAGTATTCCTCGGTATCTTCATCGGTGCGGTGACCTTTACCGGTTCGATTGTGGCGTTTGGTAAACTTCGCGGGATTATCTCTTCCAAACCGCTGGCTTTGCCGCATCGTCATAAACTGAATCTGGCTGCGCTGGTTGTTTCTTTCCTGCTGATGGTGATGTTTGTTCGCACTGATAGCGTCGGTCTGCAGGTTGTTGCATTGCTGATCATGACTATCATCGCTCTGGCGTTCGGCTGGCACCTGGTGTCATCCATCGGTGGTGCGGATATGCCGGTTGTAGTGTCCATGCTGAACTCCTATTCCGGTTGGGCAGCGGCGGCAGCGGGCTTTATGCTCAGCAATGACCTGCTGATCGTCACCGGTGCGCTGGTGGGTTCTTCAGGTGCAATTCTGTCTTACATCATGTGTAAAGCGATGAACCGTTCGTTTATCAGCGTGATCGCCGGTGGTTTCGGTACTGATGGCTCTTCTACGGGCGACGCTGAAGAGATGGGTGAGTATCACGAAGCAAGCGCGGAAGATGTGGCTGAACTGCTGAAAAACGCCAGCTCAGTGATCATCACCCCGGGCTACGGCATGGCGGTGGCTCAGGCACAGTATCCGGTGCATGACATTACCGCCAAACTGCGCGCTAAAGGCATCAACGTTCGTTTCGGTATTCACCCTGTTGCAGGGCGTTTGCCGGGCCATATGAACGTGCTGCTGGCTGAGGCGAAAGTGCCTTATGACATCGTGCTAGAAATGGACGAAATCAACGACGATTTCAGCGATACCGATGTTGTGCTGGTTATCGGTGCAAATGACACCGTGAACCCGGCGGCACAGGAAGATCCACGCAGTCCAATTGCCGGTATGCCGGTGCTGGAAGTGTGGAAAGCGCAGAACGTGATCGTCTTCAAACGTTCAATGAATACTGGTTATGCCGGTGTGCAGAACCCGCTGTTCTTCAAAGAAAACACTCAGATGCTGTTTGGCGATGCCAAAGAAAGCGTTGAGAAAATCCTGCGTGCTCTCTAATTCCTGAGCCGCAATGAAAAAGGCCAGTCAGTTGACTGGCCTTTCTTTTGTGCGCGATTCAGCGATTATTCTCAGACAGTATTCTCCCAGATTACTCGTCGTCATCCTCTTCTTCGTCATCGAATGTCAGCGGACATTCAAAATCATCCGGTTTGATGGCCAGCAAATCGCATTTCAGATGGTCGATCACCTGTTCCGTGGTGTTGCCTAAAAACGCCGCAGAAAGACCGGTACGGCCAATCGCACCGAGAACAACCACACCTGCCTGCAAATGCTCTGCAAGGTCAGGAATGACTTCTTCCGGTAAGCCTTTTTCCACGTGTGTGAATTTTTCGTCAAGCTGGAATTTCTGTCGCAATGCTTTCATCGCAATCAGATGCTGACCGCGGATAGCATCGTTATAGACGCTTGGGTCAAAGTCAGGAAGTTCGATGGCAATATTAATCGGCGTGACCGGATACGCGCCGACCAGATGGACTTCCGTCTGATTAACGTGAGAGGCCAGCTCGATGGTTTCTTTCACCAGTTTGATATTGAGCGGGTCGTGATAGGGTTCTTCACTGGAAAGGTTAACGGCGACAACGGCTTTACCGCTCTCAGGCCACGGCTGGTCTTTGACCATCCAGACCGGGCAAGGGCACTTGCGCAGTAAATTCCAGTCCGTAGGCGTGAAAATGACAGATTCAAGACGGTCATGCTGGTGGGCCATTTTCAACAGCAAATCATGATTACCGGCAATCACTTCCTGAATGATGGCTTCGAAAGGTTTGTTGTGCCAGACCACTTTAACGTCGATCGGAATACCCGCTTCGACATAGTAGCGACACTGTTCTTTAATCCATTCTTCCCGTTCACTGATTACGCTTTGCCGCATACCGATTCGCTCATCTGGCGAAAGCATGGTGGTCATTTCATAGGAGAAATCATAAATCGACAAAAAGGCTTTTATGCTGCCGCCGTTACGTTGCACCAGATAAACGGCACGACGAAGCGCGGGTTGGTCATCCTGATTGGGGTCGATAGCAACGAGTAAATTCTGATACTTAGCCATGGGGACTCCTTAACACCTGTAAGAGAACGGCGGTCAGTGTATTAAGTACAGAGTAAACCAAGATTAAGCAATCGGATAGCGGAGAAATTGAGTCGGATCAACAAATTATTCCTTGATGATCCGACGCAATAATTGTCAGGCAGGAGCCTGACAGATCAGGCAGAGACCGGAGCAGACTGACCGGCTAATTGAGAAAGCATTTCATGATTCTCAATCGTGATGTATTTACCTTTAACACTCAGCATTTCTGATTTCTGGAAACGACCGAGCAGGCGGCTGATGGTTTCTACAGTCAGCCCGAGGTAGTTACCGATATCGCCACGGGTCATCGTCAGGCGGAATTCGCGCTGAGAGAAACCACGCTGAGCGAAGCGGCGGGAGAGGTTATAGATAAATGCCGCCAGACGTTCTTCAGCATTTTTCTTCGAAAGCAACAGAATCATATCCTGGTCACCTTTAATCTCACCGCTCATCAGACGCATCATTTGCTGACGCAGATTCGGCATTTTACCGGACAAATCGTCCAGGGTTTCGAAAGGAATTTCGCAAACCATTGAGGTTTCCAGCGCCTGAGCAAAGCTCGGATGCTGCAAGCCACCGATAGCATCGAAGCCGACTAAATCGCCTGCCAGATGGAAACCGGTAATTTGCTCGTCACCTTGCTCGGTAATGGTGTAGCTTTTGATTGTCCCGGAACGAATGGCATACAGGGATTTCAATTCATCACCGGCTTTAAACAATGCCTGACCTTTTTGGATCGGCTTTTTCCTTTCGATAATGTTATCGAGCTGATCAAGTTCATGCTCATTAAGCGTGAAAGGAATACAAAGCTGGCTAATGCTACAGTCCTGACAATGGATCGCACAGCCACCAGATTGGATACGTCGAATAATACGCTTTTCCGGGATCATAAGAGTCACTCTGGCAATATTGATATGGGTCAATTTTAACATCTTTTACGCCGAGTGATAAGTAGCTTAAAGGAGCGAAAAGAGCGAAATGTTAAAAAACCCCGATTTTAAAAGGTTTTTTTTAAATAAAAAATTGATCTTCACATGCAATTAAGCCGAACTGAGAATCAATGAGCTTTAAATCAGGATCAATTTATTGATGGGGGGAATATTTAGTGCGGAGAAAATAAAGGCTTTAAATCAATTTATAGCAGGCTAAGAATGAATTTTTTCGCCCGTTTTGCTTTATTTTAGCCCTGATGAACCCTGAAATTTGCGGCAGAGGATTATGGCATAAACACTGAACCGGATCGACTTTGATACCCATTCTCCTCACAACCGCTTACAATGCTCCCTTCGTTTAGCATTCGTTTACTTTTAGGAAAGGTGTCATGCAGTCCGATTCCCTGGGTTTTCCGCTGGAAACAACCATTGTTTTTGTCGTCGTGGCGGTCGCCGCGTTGTTAACTGACATCTTTGCGCACCGCAGCCACAAGCCGATTGGCCTGAAAAGTGCCTCTTTATGGACACTGTTCTGGATTGCCGTTTCCCTGAGTTTTGCCGCGTTTTTATATGTCCATCATGGCAAAGAAGTCGCGAGTCTTTTCCTCACCGGGTATGCGCTGGAGCAGGTGCTTTCCATCGATAACCTGTTTGTGATTATGGCGATCTTCGCCTGGTTCAAAGTGCCTGACGGCTATCGTCACCGGATTTTGTACTGGGGCGTGATTGGCGCAATCGTGTTCCGTGGGATTTTCGTGGTGATCGGCACCAGTTTGCTGGCGCTCGGACCTTGGGTCGAAATGGTGTTTGCCGTGGTGATCCTCTGGACAGCGATCCTGATGATGCGTGCAGGAAATGATGACGAAGAAAATGATGATTACTCAGATCATATCGCCAACCGGCTGGTTCGCCGTTTCTTCCCGGTGTTTCCAAAACTGGTCGGCCCGCATTTTCTGGTCAGCAGTGAACAGGTCGAAGCTGAGCTGGCAAAGCCTGAAAATCAGGGCTTCAGTTTTACAGTGAAAAAGGGCGTGCGTTACGCGACGCCGTTGCTGTTGTGTATTGCCGTGGTTGAGATTTCTGACCTGATGTTTGCGTTCGACAGCGTGCCTGCGGTTATCGCCGTCAGCCGCGAACCGCTGATTGTTTATTCCGCCATGATGTTTGCAGTACTCGGTTTACGTACGATGTATTTCGTGCTCGAGGCATTGCGCAAATATCTGGTGCATCTTGAGAAATCAGTGATTTTCCTGCTGTTCTTTGTGGCGGCGAAACTGGCACTGAATTCCAGTAATCATCTGTGGCATCACGGGGTTGAAATCAGCGCCTTAGCCAGCCTCTACGTGGTGCTGGGTGTTCTTGCGCTGGGCATTATTGCCAGCTTGTTGTTTCCCGGAAAAAAGAAGCCGCATAGCGTGAGCTGACGTATCGATATAAAAAAACGCTGCGAATGCAGCGTTTTTGCTTTGTGCGGAGAGAGAAATTGCCGGCGCTACACATCACCCTCGTTATCTTTTTCCACCGCTTCGTGAATGCGATCCAGCATATCCGGGAAGGCAGACTGTACGCGGCTCCAGCTCGGGATAAAGGGTTTTTCGCTCGGCGTATCCACAAATGCCTGACCGGCTTCCATAATCGCGCCTGAAAACAGTTCCACGGCAGATTCCTCGCTGTGACGGTCAAACGATAATCCGTTCATTTTTGCGTCATTCTCAAACCCGTCAATCATATCCAGCGCATTGCGATAGTAGGTGGCTTTCAGGATACGGAAAGATTCACTGGTGATATTCACACCAAGGATCGCCATCTTGCGGTAAAGCGCCTTGGTGATATCGATACTCATGCGTTGCAGCCCGTTTGTCGCATCATCTTCGGACATCGGCTGGTGCTTATGATCGTAGGTATCGGCGATATCGACCTGACAAATACGCTTGGTCGCCGTATTTCGATGAAGTTCTGAAAGTACGCCAATTTCCAGGCCCCAGTCGCTCGGGATACGCAGGTCATTCAGAATGTCCGTGCGCATCGCAAATTCGCCGGAAAGCGGATAGCGGAAGGTACGCAGGTATTCAAGAAAGTCAGAGTGGCCGTAAACAATTTGCAGCGATTTCAGCAGCGGGAAGACCAGAAGACGTCCCACGCGGCCATTGAATTTTCCGTCGGCGACGCGGGCGTAATACCCTTTACAGAAATCGTAATGGAAGTTGGGATTCGCCACCGGATACATCAGACGGGCCAGCATATCGCGGCTATACGTGACAATGTCACAATCATGCAGCCCGACTACCGACGTGCGCCGCGACGCCAGCGTATAACCGGCACAGAACCACACGTTTCGGCCCTTACCCGGCTCATTCGGTGAAAGATTTTCTTTTTTCAGCTCTTCATCCAGCGCTTTGAGGCGCGGGCCATCATTCCATAAAATTCGGTGGCGCTGCGGAAGGCGGGAGAAAAATTCACGCGCAAATAAAAACTGATCGCGATCAGCGCGATCTAACCCAATAACGATCTCCTCCAGATACGGGACTTTGGTCAGCTCATCCACAATGCGGGTCAGTGCCGGACCTTCAAGTTCTGAAAAAAGTGACGGTAATATTAATCCCATTGAACGGCGGCCTGAAAAAACCTGCAAATCGTATTCCAGTTCTTCGACTTTGCGGTTAGTCAGATTATGAAAATTGGTAATGACTCCATCCTGATAAAAATCGCTCATACGGTATTCTCCAATTTTAGAATTGATAAAATTATTGGAAGTCTTCTCTGTAAATACAGAACGATAAACAATGTGAAAACAATTTATTAATAAAGGCCATTACCTCTTCAAATTTGCCCTTTAAAGAAGGGGGATAAAATGACTCAGCCCCTGACTCCAGCCATGGGGGCCAAATTCACTGGTACGAAAAACTCCTGAGATATCGTCACGATGCAGCGGCATTTCATGATCATGATGACCTTTAACCACCACCGCGTAATTCACCACCTCCAGCATGGATAAATCATTCGGGCCATCGCCAAGACCGATGCTGATAACTGCTTGCCCGCGTTTTTGCTGATAGCGATCAGACAACCACTGCACAGCCTGACCTTTACCTGCGCCAGCTGCCATGACATGCCAGAACCGTCCGCCACGGGTGAGTGCCAGACCTTCGCGGGCCAGGCATTTTTTCAGATGCGCAAAATCCAGATCATTCCCAAACCAGACCAGCGGTTCGGACGCCACGCGCTGCATGGCGAGCTCTGCTTCCTGCTCCGATAAACCCGTCCAGACGGCGACTTGTTTTGGCGTGACATCACCAAAACCGCGAAACTCAAAATCGTAACGCTGACGCAATTCGACCAACGTTTGGCGGATTTCGCTGTAACCCGCGCCGTTGATATAAAACGGGACTTCATCCGCGGTTCGCCAGTCCGGCGGCAGATGGATCATCGCGCCATTTTCAGCGATAAAAGGCTGGTGCGTCAGGTGCAAAGCTGACTGCAATGTCGCGACTTCAGCAGACGTTTTACTGGTCGTCAGAATAAGCGGAATTTTTGCCGCCGAAAGTTTATCCAGCCAGGGTTGGGCCGGTTGCCAGCTGTAATCATGATGATCGAGCAGGGAGCCATCAAGGTCAGTAAAAATAATCAAGGGATCGTCAAGGTAAGGCATCTTTTCTCCTCAATTCAGCCGGTAACAGACGCAAATCTTTAACGATTTAGTTCTGTCCCAGCAGCTAAGTATAGATAGAAAAATGAGTTTTATTGACCGCGCCGCCATTTCAGGATTTTTTACCGCCGCAGGCTCGTTTGCTGACAGCTTTACCCGCAGGAGGTTTACAGAGATAATTTGCAGCAGTTCCACCGCTGAGAAAGAGGTAAGCAGATGAGCGAAGATGATGATTTATTCAGTCAGGAAATGGCCGGAGTTCAGCCACTGGCGTCGGATAAACGGGTGGTCTACCTCAAAAACTCAACCACCGGACAGAAGGTCAGCAGCGAAGAGGTAACGGAAAAACGTGAAAATCCGCTGACCACTGGCTTTCTGAATATCCAGCCGTGCGACGAACCGCTCGGGTATAAGCATGACGGTGTTCAGCAGGGCGTTCTCGACAAACTTCGTCAGGGAAAATACCCGCTGGAAGCCAGCCTGAATCTGCTGCGCAAACCCGTTGAACAGTGTCGTCAGGAGCTATTTACGTTCTTCTGCCAGGCACAGGCCGAAAATTTACGTACTTTGCTGATCATCCACGGTCGTGGCCGTGATGATGAAAGTCATGCCAACATTGTGCGCAGTTATCTCGCCAAATGGCTGAAACAGCTTGATGATGTTCAGGCGTTCTGTGTGGCCATCCAAAAAGATGGCGGTGCCGGTGCCTGTTATGTCGCGTTGAAAAAATCCGCGCAGGCGAAACAGGAAAACTGGGAACGCCACGCCAAACGCAGCCGCTGACACTCGCGGATCCGGCCAAGTCAACGTTTGTTGCCGCGTGGTTTAAGCGCTATCCCTTACTGTCCTGACACTTTTCCATGCCCGGTAACGGGCACTTAATTGAGTTATTTGCATGTTCCTGAAACCGATTTATTTGCGCTGCGCGCTGTTGCTTTGCGGCGTCACTCTTTTATCTGCCTGTGACCGCAAAGCGACTGAACAGGGCGAGACGATGGTGATTGAAGGTAAGACCATGGGGACGTTTTACCGCGTCAGTCTGGCGGGCGTGGATAAAAGTCGTGAAGCCGCGCTGCGCGAACAAATCGAGGCGCAGCTTAAAGAAGATGATCACCAGCTTTCGACTTACAAAGAAGACTCGGTACTTTCGCGCTTTAATCAGTATCAGGGCAGCGTGCCGCAACCCATCAGCGCAGGCATGGCCGATGCGATTGTTACGTCTATGCGCATCGGAATGCTGACCGGCGGCGCGATGGATATCACCGTTGGCCCGCTGGTCAATCTTTGGGGCTTCGGACCGGACAAACAACCGGTCAAAACGCCGACGCCGGATCAGATTGCCGCCGCACGTAAACTGACCGGATTACAGCATCTGAAAGTGATCCAGCAAAGCGACGGACAGTATCTGCAAAAAGATTTGCCGGGAATGTACGTGGATCTCTCAACGGTCGGCGAGGGTTACGCCACGGATCATCTGGCGCGGCTGATTGAAGGCAATGGCATCAGTAATTATCTGGTGTCTGTGGGCGGTGCGGTGGTGTCCCGCGGACATAATGCTAAGAGCAATCCGTGGCAGGTGGCGATTCAGAAACCAACGGACAAAGAAACGGCCGTGCAGGCGATTGTCGATTTGCAGGGCATGGGTATCAGCACGTCTGGCAGCTATCGCAATTATTACGAACTGGATGGCAAACGCCTTTCACACATTATTGATCCCGCCACGGGTTCGCCGATCACGCACAAGCTTGTATCCGCGACGGTGATTGCGCCTACCGCGCTGGAAGCCGATGGATGGGATACCGGACTGATGGTGCTGGGCACGCATAAAGCGTTGGCGCTGGCGGAAAAACAGCATCTGGCCGTGTATCTGATCACCAAAGAAGGTGACACGTTCAAAAGTTATATGTCGCCGCAGTTCAAAGCCTATCTCAAAGACCCGGAATAATTCCGCGTAATGAATCCGCAGACTACAGCGCCCCGTGAAGTTTTTCTGAGAGAAAATCCAGAAACACCCTCAGCGCGGGCGACTGGCCTTTATGACTGGCATACAACGCAGAAATGGAAGACGGCTGCGTTTGCCAGTCAGGCAGCAGAGGCATTAATTTGCCGTCGTGCAGACTTTTTTTGCATGCCATTTCCGGCAACAGCGCGATGCCCATGCCGTCCACCGCCGCCTGACGTAAAACCAGTAAATTATTGCTGATCATGCGGGGGGTTAACGACACCTTTCGCGTGCCTTCCTGCGGATGAGCCAGTTCCCACTGTGATCCGGCCCACGGTGTTTTGCGCACCAGCGTTGGCAGATAACTCAGTTGATCCACAGAAGGCGGCGCAGGTAATGCCGCAACAAACGCCGGACTGGCAACCATCACATATTTCAGCGTCCCGAGCGGTTTGCGGTACAACCCGGAATCTTCCAGAGGTTCGCTGTGCGAGTGTATCGTCACATCAAAATTTTCCTCGAGTAGATCTACGCTGCGGTTAATAGCCAGAAGTTCCAGCGTGATAGCCGGATAACGTGTCAGAAACTCGGTCATCAGCGGAGCCACGACCATTTCCGCCATCATTACCGGCGTGCAAACCCGCAACAATCCGCTGGGATTTTGCTGTAAATCGTCAATCACCTGTTGTGCCGTTTGCGCCTGTTGCAGCAGTTTCTGGCATTCGATGGCGTAGCACTCGCCGACACTGGTCACGGAAAAATGGCGGGAAGTGCGTTGCAGCAGCCGGACCCCGAGACGGGTTTCCAGTGCGTCAATCCGGCGGCTGAGCAGGGATTTTGAAACGCCCAGCGCCCGAGCGGCGGCGGTGAATCCCTGATGCTGGACGACGGCGGCAAACAGCGCCATATCATTGAGATTATCGTTCATCTGCCTTCTCATATTCATCGTTGCAAAATGGCAACGATATGTTGCCATATTAGATATTTCACGCCATATCAACAACGATTATCCTGTGTTCATTCCGCAGAACATCTGCCAACAGGATTTAAAAATGAAAATATTACATATCGATTCAAGCCCGTTTATTAACGAGTCCGTTTCCCGTGAACTCTCGGCGATGATTGTCACGGAACTTTGTTCACGCCATCCGGACGCCAGCGTAACCTATCGCGATCTCGGTATTGCGCCACCGCCGCACCTTTCAGCCGGTGCCATGAGCCTGCTACACAACGCGCAGGATGTGACGATCACGCCAGAGTTGCAGGCCGAACTCGACGGGATTTATCAGTCAATCGAAGAACTTATCGCCTGCGACGTACTGGTGATTGGCGCTCCGATGTATAACCACTCCATTCCGAGCAACCTGAAAGCGTGGCTGGATCAGGTCTGTCAGAAAGGCAAAACGTTCCGTTATACCCCGCAGGGTGTAGTCGGGCTGATCCCAGGCAAAACGGCTTTTGTTGCCTCAAGTCGCGGTGGCGTTTACAGCACACCGGAAACACTTCCGCATGATTTTCAGGAGCCGTATCTGGCGTCGATTCTGGAACTGATGGGCGTAGCGGATTGCTATATTATTCGTGCTGAAGGTGTGAGCCGTCAGGCAATTGGACGTGAGAAAGGGCTGGCAGAGGGAAGGGAAACGCTGCTTCAGATCCTCGGTAACTGAAACAGCGCTGCCCGATTTTAGTGTTTCGAGGTACTTATCAGCTCGAAAAGCACCACGGTGCGGGATGTGCAGATATACTCGCGGCCGAATTCGAAATTATGTTCGTTAACGTCATCCGGCTGGAAGGTGTCGAAAATATGCCGCCAGCTTTCGCCGTGTGCAACGGAAGGCAGCGTGAACACCACGTCTTTGTGTGAGGCGTTAAACAACAGCAGGACCGTACTTAATGAACCCTGACGCAGTAAACCGGTCGGCTGTGCGCGACCGTCAAGCAGCATCGCAATGCATTTGGCGTGCGGATCTTTCCAGGCTGCATCGGTCATTTCCGGCCCCTGTGGCTGGAACCAGCTGACATCTTTCACGCCCAGCTTCTCGTGAACCGCACCGGTGAGAAAGCGCCCGCGATGTAAAATAGGGAAGCGTTTACGCAGCGCAATCAGCCGGTAAGTGAACAGCAGTAACGCCTGACCTTTTTCTTCGATATTCCAGTTAATCCACGCAATCTCAGTGTCCTGACAATAGGCATTGTTGTTGCCATTCTGCGACCGCGCAAACTCATCACCGGCCAGCAGCATCGGCGTACCTTGTGAAAGCAGCAGTGTCGCCAGCATATTGCGCATCTGCCGCAACCGGAGTTCATTGATGGCCGGATCATCACTCGGGCCTTCCACACCGTAGTTGGCAGAGATGTTGTTATCGCTGCCGTCCTTACCATTCTCGCCGTTGGCTTCGTTGTGTTTGCTGGCATACGAAACCCAGTCATTGAGCGTAAAACCGTCGTGCGCGGTAATAAAATTCACTGAAGCGTAGGGCTTGCGGCCACGGTGATTGAACAAATCCGCTGAGCCGGAAAGTCGTGTGGCGAACTGCGCCAGCTGGCCTTCATCACCTCGCCAGAATTTGCGCACCGTATCGCGGAAACGGTCGTTCCATTCCATCCAGCCCGGCGGGAAGCCGCCCACCTGATAACCGCCGGGGCCACAATCCCAGGGCTCAGCAATCAGTTTGCACTGGCTTAGGATCGGATCCTGACGGCAGGTGTCGAGAAAACCACAACCTTCGTCGAAGCCGTAACTTTCACGCCCGAGAATAGTGGCCAGGTCAAAGCGGAAACCATCGACCTGCATTTCTGTCGCCCAGTAACGCAGGGAATCGGTGACCATTTGTAGCACACGCGGATGGCTGAGATTGAGGGTGTTTCCGGTGCCGGTATCGTTAATGTAATAACGTTTATTGTCCGGCATCAGCCGGTAATAACTGGCGTTATCGATGCCTTTAAAAGAGAGCGTCGGCCCGAGTTCGTTTCCTTCCGCCGTGTGGTTGTACACCACATCGAGTATCACCTCGATATTGGCGGCGTGCAGGGTGGCAATCATTTGCTTGAATTCGTTTACGGTCTGCGTCGCCATATACTGCGGATGCGGTGCAAAGAAACTGAGTGTGTTATACCCCCAGAAATTATGCAGCCCTTTGTCCTGCAAATGCCGGTCATCAGTAAATGCATGAATGGGCATCAGCTCGACTGACGTCACGCCCAGCGAGCGGATGTATTCCACAATGTGCGGGGTACTCATGCCGGAAAATGTTCCGCGCAGATGCTCGGGAACCGCCGGGTGGCGCATGGTATAACCGCGAACATGCGTTTCGTAGATCAGCGTTTTTTCCCACGGAATGTGTCTTTTACGAGAGCGAGCCCATGAGAATGCCGGGTCGATTACACGACACTTGGGCAGAAACTCGGCGCTGTCGCGGTTATCAATATGCAAGTCTTTTTTCGGGCTCTGCATATCATAGGCGAACAGCGCATCGTCCCATTTCAGCTCACCGACAATCTGTTTGGCATACGGGTCGAGCAGCAGTTTGGCAGGATTAAACCGGTGTCCGTCATGCGGTGCATACGGGCCATGCACACGATAGGCATAAAGCAGGCCGGGACGGGCATCGGGCAGATAACCATGCCAGACCTCATCGGTATATTCCGGTAGCTCAATCACGTCGTACTGTTCGCCGTCTTCATTGAAAAGACACAGCTCGACTTTAGTGGCATTCGCCGAGAAAAGGGCGAAGTTCACACCCAGTCCGTCCCACGTTGCACCCAGCGGCACGGGCAATCCTTCACGGACGCGGGTGGTGTGTCCGGAATCGAAACTGCGAACAATTTCGCCGTCACTGTAGGGATGGATAATCCGCACGCCGAGTTCATCCACGGCGATATCAACCTGAGCATGTGAAGGAACTGTGCGAACTTCTTCCGTTGTGGCGGTAGGTTTACTTGTCTTGCTTGACCGGGCCTTTGTCATACTTGACGTCACTCCGTTTCAGGGAAATCTGACAAAAAAATGCCGAAAGAGGGCCATCTGCGCATGCACAGACGATAACAACGAGTGTAGACCGGAGTTTGGAACTTCTCCCGTTAACCGTCGAAAAGCTGTACAAGGCGTCGGGCTTCAATGATAGTGAGAACAAAAAGGCTAGCCTGCTAGTTATTGTCTGACTTTATCCCGAGGAACTCCCATGACCATCGCGTTACTCAGCCATGTCGATCTTGATGCTGGCTATCCTGACCGGTTCGAAGCGGCCGGTTTTACTCTTTATTTTGCGACGACCCCGGAACAACGTACCTCGCTGGATCCACAGACAGCGCAGCAGATCCGCGCGGTGCTGACTATCGGCAGTATCGGTTTAAGCGCGGCAGAAATGGATAACCTGCCCAATCTGGAAATCATATGCGCGCAAGGTGTCGGGTATGAACATATTGATGTGGTTGCAGCGAAACAGCGCGGTATTCATGTCACGCATGGTCCGGGAACCAATAATTCTTCCGTGAGCGATCATACGCTGGCGCTTATGCTGGCGATCACCCGTAAAATCCCGCAATTTGATGCGGCGGTGCGTGGCGGAGAATGGAATAAAGCGCGCTGGAATACGCCGGGAATGGCGGGTAAGCGTTTAGGGATTATCGGCATGGGCAACATCGGCAGTCTTATTGCACACCGCGCTGCGGGCGGGTTTGATATGGAAATTGCATATCATAACCGTCGTCCTCTGCAGGACACGCCATACCGTTATTTCCCGGACATCACCGGACTGGCGCAATGGGCCGATTATCTGGTGGTCGCCACGCCGGGTGGCAAAGACACTGTCAGGCTGGTGGATGCGGACGTGCTGCGCGCGCTGGGGCCGGACGGATTTGTGATTAACATTGCCCGCGGCAGCGTGGTGGATAGCGGGGCGCTGATCGCCAGTCTCCAGAATCATGAAATTGCCGGCGCGGCGCTGGACGTGGTTGATGGCGAGCCAAAGGTACCTGCACAAATGCTGACACTGGATAACCTGGTCATCACGCCGCACGTAGCAGGCCGTTCGCCAGAATCCGTGGAAAACATGATGACGCTGGTGTTATCTAATCTCACGGCGCATTTTAGCGACAAACCGGTCATGACCCCGGTGCCGCAATAGCACGTTTTCACCGCTCGCCTGCACCCTGACATAAACGCCGCCTGACGGCGTTTTTTTACGAGTGTCATCCCGCCGTTAGTCAGAAAAAGCATAAGACACAGCTTTTTCTTATTTGTCTGGCATAGCAACAGATCGTAACAATAGGGTTTTGGCAAGCAAGAGGCAGACAGCGGTGAACTTTCAACAACTCAAAATTATACGGGAATCAGCGCGATGCAATTACAACCTGACTGAAGTCTCGAACATGTTATTCACTTCACAGTCAGGGGTCAGCCGCCATATCCGCGAGCTGGAGGATGAGCTGGGCGTTGAGATATTTATCCGTCGTGGTAAGCGTTTGCTGGGGCTGACGGAGCCCGGTAAAGAGTTGCTGGCTGTCGCCGAAAGGATCCTCAACGAAGCCCAGAACATCCGCCGTCTGGCCGATGTTTTCTCGAAAGAGGACGCCGGCGTTCTGACTATTGCCACGACACATACACAGGCGCGTTACAGCCTGCCGAAGGTCATCAAAGCATTCCGCGCGATTTATCCCGGTGTACGTCTGGAATTACATCAGGGCTCGCCGCAGGAAGTTCTCGCGATGCTGCTGAGCGGGCAGGCGGATGTAGCCATCGCCAGTGAAAAACTGATGAACGACCCGGCTGTGGCGTCGTTTCCCTATTACCGCTGGCATCACGCGATAGTCGTTCCGCAAGGGCATCCGCTGACGTTGCAGCACCCGGTGACATTGCAGCATCTCAGTGAACAGCCGTTAATTACTTATCGTCAGGGGATCACCGGCCGCTCGCGTCTCGATGAAGCGTTCAGCCGCGCCGCGCTCACCGCCGACATCGTGCTCAGCGCTCAGGATTCCGATGTGATTAAAACCTACGTGGAATTAGGGCTGGGTGTCGGCATCCTGGCGGATAAAGCGTTCGAAGCTGCCCGTGATACTGGCCTTCAGCTGATTAACGCCGAGCATTTGTTCGAAGCCAACACCGTCTGGCTGGGGCTGAAAAAATCGCAATTGCAACGTAACTACGTCTGGCGATTTATTGAATTGTGTAATCCGGGACTGTCGGTGAATGAGATTAAAGAGAAGGTGTTTACGACGGGGGGAGAGCCGGTAATTGACTATCAGATCTGAGGGGCAAGCCCCTGGGTTAAGGTCAACACCTTGGGTTGCCACCCAAACTGGCCTTAAGGTCAACGTCGTGGGCGTCGGCCCACACCGACAAGACCTTGGGTTGCCACCCAAAC